>CAZNOE010000485.1:0-5038 GCA_964574525.1 uncultured Bifidobacteriaceae bacterium | reverse complement strand
TCTTCGGCGATGGCAATTCTCAACCGCTGATGGACAACCAGTTTCCGTATTACGTCGAGAACATGGTGAATCGCGGGCTTTGCTTGAAGTTCAGTTCCAAGGTCACGGATTGGGACAAGTTCGTCACCGACTGGACGAAGAACGGCCGACCAGATAGCGCCTTCATCCGCGACTACTGCCTGGACGATCCGCAATGGCGACGTGGCGCGCGCGAGGAAATGCAAAAGCTCGTGCGCAAGAACATGGCGAATCAGCCGCTCGCCTATGATATTCGCGATGAACTTTCCACAACGATTTCGGCCAATCCGTTTGATTACGATTTCAATCCGATCACGCTGCGGCAGTTTCGCGAATGGTTGAAGACGCAGTATCGCGATCTTCAATCTTTGAATGAGGAATGGGAAACAAGCTTCGCTGCGTGGGATGAGGTAAAGCCTTTCACCACGGACCAGATCAAAAACCGCATGGCCAGCGGCGAGCCGGTGCCGGGCGGCAAACCGGATTGGCAGGCGTTGTCGAAACTCAAGTTCGATCCGCGCTCGGCCCGCGAATCGCGCACGCGTTGGAACTTCTCGCCGTGGGCGGATTTTCGCACTTACATGGATCTCTCCCTTACGAGGGCGCTCGACAATCTTCGTCAGGCAGCGCACGAACTCGATCCGCGCACGCCCGTGGGCATCGAAGGCACGCAGATGCCGCACGCCTTCGGCGGCTACGATCTGTGGCGGCTGTCGCAGGCGCTCGACTGGGTCGAGCCTTACGACATCGGCAACGCGCGCGAAATCTTCGGCTCGTTCATGCCGGGCAAGCCGATTCTGACAACGGTCGGCGAAAAGGACGCCAATCATGCGCGGCGGCGATTGTGGCATCTGCTGCTCGAAGGTGATCGCGGCTGCATCGTGTGGTGGAGCGAAGATTGCATCAACTGGTCGAGTGAAGACTACCAACTCACCGCAAAAGCCCGTGCACTCTCGCCCGTGCTGAAAGAAATGACTTCGCCAGCCGCCCAAATCCTGCTGCGGTCGGAGCGGGAATATGATTCCATCTACATTCACTATTCCCAGCCCAGCATCCAGGTGGACTGGCTCCTCGAATCCACCGTGGACGGGCCGACCTGGCATCGGCGGTTCTCCAGTTTCGAGGCTGAGCACAATCGCATGGCGCGCGTGCGCAACGCCTGGCTCAAGCTTTTCCAGGATTTGGGTTACTCACCGAGGTTCATTTCCTCCGAGGAACCGGCTCGTCTCGGCAACAATGAGTCAGGCAACGGAATTCTCGTGCTGCCCCAATCGTTGGCTTTATCGGAAAAGGAAGTCGAGTCGCTGCAGCGCTACCACCGCGGGCAGGCGGGTTTTCGGGCGATCTTCTGCGACGGAACACCCGGCGCTTTCGATGAGCATGGCCGGCTTCGCGCCACCAATCAGCTTGAACAGTTGTTCCCTCCAACGCCGTCCGCCGCTGCGAGCTTCGTCGGTTGGGTTCAGCCATCGTCATCGGGCAAAGTTGAAGTCAAAACAGAATCGCGACCCGGAGACATCGCGCAATACGAAGCGGACCGCCTTGACGCAAAACCGAAAACCAACTGGCTGGACTGGGCGCGCCGCCATATTGAATTGCCGCAGCGAGTCACGTTGTCACCGAATGCGCGCGTTCGCATCCATCGCTTCCGCGTCGGCGAGGCGCGTCTACTCGCCTTCGAGCGCAACATCAATTACCAGATGAGCGAGAATCTAAAACAGGCGGGTGGGAATGACCATCTGGAAACTCCCGTCGAACTGGAGGCGACTCTCGCCGCTTCGGCCTACGTGTATGACTTGAACACGCAACAGTTCCTTGCCCAAACGAACCGGGTGCGCTTCAAACTGGATTCCTGGCAGCCGACCGTTCTGGTGTTGCTCCAGAAACGGATTCCGCAGGAAGAATTACTGGCCGCGCTGGCGCGTTCGCAATAGACGCTGGTTGCTCGACTGTTTCGTCGCGGACCGCGCGCGATGCGAAACTCGCCCTGTCAAGGCGACAGTCTGATCCGGTAAAACCGCTGGGCTTGGCCCGTTGCATTCGTGTCGGTGGTTTGAATGACTCCACCAGTGCCTGGAATGTTGGGTACTACAACCGACCAAAGGCCACCGATCAAATTGTTGGCGCGCTGCAAGTCATAACTCGAGCCCGGCAGCGTTGTGAAGCTGACCATAAAATTGCTGCCGCTCAGTGTGAAGCCGGCGATGACCGGCGGCGCGTTCGTCCTGAACTCGTCAGCCCCGATGTCGGAACTGGCACCTCTCGGACGGTGGTCGCCGTCGAAATCATTCGTCACCGTGACGAGCGCAGACGCTTTATCAATCGCGTTGGTCGCGGACGCCCGCAGGTGTAGATCGGCTGCGGCGGAATCAACGAACATTCCCGGCACGGCGGTGAGCAGGTTTCCGCTCTGTGTGACTGTGGCACTGTCGCGCAGGTGGATCGGCGCGTCGGCGAGGTTGTTGCGAGCGGTGCCGTTGGTCGTCGTCGAGAAGCGGAATTCGATCGCGTAGAACTCGTTAGCGTTGAGCAGGATCGTGTTATGATCAATCTGGGTGCCGGGCGAATTCCAGGCGATGATCGAACCGTCCGAACCGGCCTTGCGACTCGCGCTCATCAAGCCCGGCGCAAGGAACACGAAGTTATTGCGAATCACTCCGCCGGCATGATCGAAATACGGCGGCGCATTGTCCAATCCGTAGGCGACCGCCCGGTCCACGTTTATGAAAATATTCTGCTCGGTCACCGTGTCCGTGGAGTGCCGCCAGAATAACACGGACGGATTCCACGGATAGGCCGTGCCGTCCGGGTTGTGGAGGTTCTTGAAGAGATTGCCGCGAACAATCCAGTCTCGCGCCGCGTGGGCGCTGATGCCGTTGAAGTAACCCACACCAGCGCCGTGATCGTTGGGCGGACTGCCGGTGTATTCGAACCAGCAATACTCGACTACTCCGTTGTTCACTCCGGAGCCGGCGTTGACATCGGTGGGATTGGATTTGATGAACTGTGACCCTGCGTCCAGGAGTCGGACACAATAGGCGTGCGGCGACTGCGCGCCACTGTTCAAAATGATTTCGTTATCCCACGTGTCGCGGATGGTGAGGTGGGCAATCGTCGTGTTCGTGCCATTGGACCAGATGCCAAACGGGACGTTGCCATAATTGGAATTGTCCATTCCCTTGCCGGCGAGCACGACATTGGTGCTGCCGGACGCGCCGCGAATGGTGACGTTGTTCCTGCCGTTGATGTAAAGGGTGCTGGTGAGATTGTAAGTGCCATTCGACAGCAGAAGCGTATCGCCATGTTGCAAGCTGCCCATGGCGGCCTGTAACTGAACCTCCGTGACAACATTTACGATACGTGTGCCCGTGATCGGCAACGGCGGCGCGTCGCCGGGAGAGGCTCCGCTGGCCACGATGGGCATCACGAGCAACGCGACTGTAAAAAATATCCCAATCGGTTTCATTCAACCGACTGCAATCTTACACGAACGAGCAGATCGTTCAACGCTGGCCGCGTTTTTTCGCTCGGCGGATCGGGCAACTGGCTGGCTTCGTGCGCGGCCTGCAATTTTCCGCGCAGACGTTGAGATTCCGATCCGAGGAAGGCGATGGGCGCTTGCCATCGTTGTTTGGGGCGTCAGGCAATACCGGAACTCATACCAATTGCTGGTGAAAATCGGTAATTGCCGAAGGCCGCGCGCCAGCGCGTCCCTGCCTGGTTTGGCAGGGCGGCGCAGCTGCGCCGCCAGTTCCACCGGATAACACTGGTAATTGGTATCAGGCCATTTCCAGCCCGCGCATGGTGCCGCTGGCGGAGGCGAACCGGTCGGTTTCCAGGCCCATGCGTTGCAGCATCGAGACGAAGAGATTCGGCAGCGGATAATTATGCTGCGTGTCGAACGCGATATGCTGGCCGTGCTTGAAACCGCCGCCCGCGATGATCGTCGGCATGTTCGTCGTCACGTGCGTGTTCGCGTTGCCGAGGTTCGACCCGTAAAGAATCATCGTGCGGTCGAGCAATGGCTCGCCGTCTTCCTTCACACTCTTTAGCTCGCTGAACAACTCGGCCAGCAGCTTCATGTGCCATTCATCGATGGTCTTCAACTGCGCCAGCTTCTCCTTCGACTTCCCGTGATGCGAAAGATTGTGATAACCATCGCTGGTCTTCACGTCGCCGAACTCGATGGCCGGCGAGTTCACGCTGTCGAGCAGCAGCGAAATGGACCGCGTCGAATCCGTCTCGAAGGCGAGCCGCGCCATGTCATACATCAGCTTCACCTTGTCCATGTAAGCCTTCGGGTCGGCCGGATCGAGCGGCACCGGCGCGCTGACCTTCGGTTTCGGCCGGTCTTCCCACTCGCGCGACATCTGCATCCGCTGCTCCAGGTCGCGGACGCTGGTGAAGTATTGGTCCAGCCGGTCGCGGTCGCGCGCGCCCACCGTGCGCTGCAAATCCTTCGCCTGCCCGGCTACCGCGTCGAGGATGCTCTGACCCGTCTCCAGTTTGCGCACCTGCGCCTCGGTCTCAGCCTTAGTCCCCTGCAAAAACATCCGGGCGAAAACATCCGCCGCCTTTTCCTCACAGGGAATCAGCACACCCGAGCCGGTCCACGAAAGGCTGCGCACGCCCTGTTGCACGTTGACACCCAGCGTGAGCGACGGGAACCGCGTGAGATGTCCGATGCGCTCGCCAATGTATTGGTCGAGCGAAATGGTGTTGCGGAAACCGGCGCTGCCCGGATGCGGTGCGGCCGTGAGAAAGCAATTGTCCGCCGGATGCCCGCCATCCACGTCCGGATGCCACACGCCGCTGAACACCGTGAAATCGTCGCGATAATCCTTGAGCAGTTCGAGGTAGGGCGACAGCGCATAGTCGCGCCCACCCTCCTTCGGAAAGAAATGTTCCGGTAACAAACCCAGGTTGTTGCAAATGCCAAACATCCGGCGCGGCTTCCCGCCCGGCGTGGCCCCGGCAGCGATCCGCCTGGCCGCCGCGGCGAACGCCGGCGTCATGGCGT
>CAZNOE010000484.1:0-5042 GCA_964574525.1 uncultured Bifidobacteriaceae bacterium | reverse complement strand
GGTAGGCGGAAGGGATTCTCAACCAACTCAGTAGCGCAGACTTCCAAGTCTGCTGTATCGCGGGTTTTTGCGTCGCTTTTCATTCAGCTTCCAAGTGAGCAGTTTTGAGACTTGCTCTAAATGATCGGGTAGCGTTAGCCATTTCAAATGGGACGAATGAAATCGCTCTCTTAGCTTAGCCAGCCCTGGGAAATAGCCCGTCCGCCAGATTCAACAACCGCTGTCCCGAGATTCGCACTTTCAGAAATCCACGAAACAGGCCCGTCGCGCGATGATAGTACCGAAAGCGGTTGAGTTCCAGGCGCACCTCGGCCGAGTTGGTCAGATTCCCGACCCGTTCGATGAATTCAACGTCCGGTCGGAAATAAGCCCGGTTCAGATGCCAGATCAAGCGTGCCAGCGGAATTGCCTGCGGATAAAGAAAGAGCCAAAATACCTTTTCGCGGAATTCCCCGGGTAAGCACTTATTTGTTTCGCAGAACAGGTCGCCGAAACTGGCCTTATTCATGACGCCGCGAGAAGGCTGCGGCGGAGGGCGGCGGAGGTGAAACACGTTCCGCATCAAACCCACCCAGGTTATTCTTGTCAAGAGTCATCGGCGTACGGCTAATTTGATCATCGGCACTTCGTCTCCTCGTCCATCGCTGCGCCGTCCTTCCGGCAAACCCACCTTCAACCCTCCGCCGTTTGAGCGTGCTCCACCGGCAGCGAGATGCGGACGAGGCCGGCCTGCCCGGACTTGGGCGCGATGATTTCGAGTTTGCCGTGGTGGGTCTCAATGATCTTGCGGCTGACGGTCAGGCCGAGTCCCAATCCGACATTGCGGGTGGTGTAAAAGGCCGCCGCGCCTTTCTGCATGCCTTCGGGAGTGAAGCCCGCGCCATTGTCCTGGACTTCAATCTGCAAGCCCGGCTCGGCGCCGGAAGACTCCGCGAGGCGGACGCCAACTTTCGGATCCGCCGGGTTGGCCTGCAGCGCGTTGATCATGACCTCGGTCAGCGCGTGTTTCAGCGCGGCGCGGTCACCGGTGACAAAGACCGGCTTGCCGCTGTTCTCGCACTTGAGTTGGGCGGTCTTGACGGGCTGATACTTGCGCGCCTCCTGGTAAGCTTCTTCAATCAAGGCCGACACCGGAAATGCCTCTTGTGAAGCCACCGCATCGCGCGCCAGGAAACGCATCTGGTTGATCAATCGGGTCACGCGTTTGACGCCGTCGGCGAGCGCGACGTCCAGCGATGCGCGGAATTCGGGGTCGCGATACTGCTCGCTGAACAACTGCTGATGAGTGGACAAGGGCACCATCGCGTTGCCCACTTCATGCGCCAACCGGTCGGCCATCGTGCGGATCAGGCGCAGGTTCGCCGTTTCCACTTCCAACCGGCGCAATTGCTCGCTTTGCGTGAGGTCTTCCACCACCAGCAACGCCGAAATGGGCAGCGTGGCATCCTGCCGTTGAAACGGCACGACGGTGACACTGTAAATCGTCCCAGGCGCGTTTTCCGGTTCGTGTTTGAAAGGCGACACGGCGGCGCCGGTGCGGAGCACCTGATAAACCTTGGCTGCCAGCGCCTGTGGCAAATCAGTGAACTCCATTTCGCCGCTCGCGCGCCGCGAACTGAAATATTTCCGCGCCATTTTATTCGCGTGAAGAATTTTCAAGTCGCGGCTGACGACGACGCAGGCGCTGCTCAACTCCCGCAGCACGCCGGCCATCATTTCATGATTGCCAGCCAACTGGTCGTGCAACCAGATATTGCGGATGGCCAGGCCCACCTGCTCGAGCAGATGGAAAATCAACTCCAGTTCCGCGTTGACCAACGGCTCGCCCGTCACGCGGCCGTCGAAAACCGCAACCCCGAGCAACGTATCGCGGTCCAGGATGGGCACGGCCACCTGCGCGCCGAGCAGCTCGAATTCCTTTTGCGCCTCGGCATCGCCCCGCGTTTCTTCACCATTCCGGCGCAGGATGCGGCCCAGCCGGAAAAGCTGCCCGCCGATTCCCGCCTCGAAAGACAGTTCGAAATGTTCCAGCAGTCCGGCGGACAAGCCGATGGCGCACGCCGCGCGCAAGCGCCGGCTTTCCTCCGGGGCCGCCACGCCGTCAAACGCGGCGTAGGGCTGGCGCAGAAAGATGGCCGCGCGGTTGATGCTCACAATTTTCCGCAGGAACAACAGGAACTGCCGGAGCATCGCCTCCGCGTCCAGTGAGTGCGTGAGTATGGAGGAAAAATCGCGGAGCACGGTGAGCGTTTGCGCCGCGCTGTGAGAGTCGCTCGAACTGGTCTCGGCCGGGCGCGCTATTTCCAGCCGCGGGACCAGCGCTGACGACACCGGCGACGAGGGCGCGGCAAACATCCGCTCCAGCAAGGCGGTCAACATCCGCATGCGGACCGGCTTGGCCAGAACATGAGTCACGCCATGCAGGTATGCCTCCTCCTCCCATTCCGCTTGCTTGGCGCCAGTGAAAACGATGAGCGGGCATTTGGCGTCGCGGCGGCGCAACTTCTCCAGAATCCAGATACCCTGCACGCCGGTCAGCTCCACGTCTATCAAACAGGCATTGACCAGCCCATGCGCCAGCAGCGGCTCGGCTTCATCCAAACCGACGCGATGAACGACGCGGTACTGTTCCGGGTTGAGGCCGGCGCGGACGGTTTCCGCCAGCTCCGGATGAGGCGCCAGAACTAGAAGTGTTTTCATCGCGCGCGGCCCCGGGTGAATTCGGCGGCGGGATGTTGATCACAGACCGGACTTCGCGGCGGGCTACTTCTGCAATGGGTGACGTTTCCCCCATGCCCGGCAGTTTTTGATTTTCCGCCTGACATGCACAACTTTTTCCCTGTGAGTATCACTGCGTGTAGATAAGCCATAGCTTTGCGTTCCGGTCAATCCATTCTTGATGGGAATCCCGCCCCCTCTATTTCCATCTACACTGCCCTCCAATCCTTTTCCTGGCAATGCGAGGAATATCTGATTCGAGAACCGTAGAAATACCGGTCACCACGCCAGGGGACTCCCGGGACGACATCTCGTGCGAAAACAAACGCGGTCCTGAGTCGCCGCAGGACAATTACTCCGAAGAAATCAGCTTTTCCCAAACCTTGTCGTTCAACAGGGACTTTTGCAGCAAACCCTGGTTGCCCTCCGGCACGGCCCGCTCGGGGTTGAGCGGCAGCCGCAAATCGAAGATCGTGCCCTGTCCTTCCCGGCTCTTGGCCTCGATTTTTCCGCCGTGATGATACACGATGAAGAAGCAAGCCATGAGGTGGATGCCGTATTCGGCCGGGGCATCGGCCCGCACGACAAATGGATCGAACAGTAACCGCAACGATTCCTGCGGCAGACCCGGGCCGTTGTCGCTGATCTGCACCTGAATTTCCGGCTTTGCGCCGCCGTTGACCGATTTCGCCGTGATCGTGATGCGGCTGCCCACCGGCAGGCTGGCGACTTCGTCTTTGAGCAACAGGTCGAATAAGCGCTGAAATTTTGGTTTGTCCACGCTGAGTTCCGGCAAGGTGTCGGGGATTTGATTATCCACCTGAATTTTCTTCGCGTCGAAATTCGGCTGCAAACTTTTGATGGTGACGGCGACGACTTCGTGCAGGCGCACGCGGTCGGCAAACAGGAAGGACGGAGTTTCGGCAGCGGACCACAGGTCCTTGAGGAGGGTGTTGATCTTCTCGATCTGCGTCTGCACGTTCTGATAATACTCCTTCCAGAAATCCGGGTTGCGCAATCCTTCGAGGTCCAGCTTCTCCTCCTCCAATTTGGCCGGGGCCAGATCGAGAAACGTCTTGACCGCCACCAGCGAGTTGCGGATGTGGTGGCTCAAGCCCGCCGCCAGCAGTCCGAGACTCACCAGCCGGTCGGCGATCATCATGTTGTGCAACACGGACATTTTCTCGTGCAGCAACTGGTCGCGTTCGCGCTGGATCATGAAGAACTCCAATCCGCGCTTGAGTGTTTGTTCCAGTTCCTCGGGCGCCCACGGCTTGGTGACGTACTTGTAGATGGCGCCCGTGTTGACCGCACTGATGGCCGCGTCCATGTCGGAGTAAGCGGTGGCGAGGATGCGGATGATGTGGGGCCGGAGGTGGCGGGCCTTTTCGAGCAGCCAGACGCCTTTTTCGCCGGGCATGCGCTGGTCGGTCATCAACAGGCCGATGTCGTCCTTGTGCTCTTCGAGCACCTTGAGGCCTTCCTGCGCGGTGGGGGCCGTGAAGACACGAAAGTCTTCACTGAAAGCGCGGGCAAAATTCTTCAGCGACTTTTCCTCGTCATCCACATAGAGGATCGCGAATTTCTGGTAATCGTATAACGGTTGCATGGCGGCTTAAACCCCCGTTTTCATCTCATCCTTTCAATGGAAACTCCAGTGTAAACTCGCAAAACTTTCCCGGCTCGGTCCGGACGGAAATCCTGCCCTTGCTCTCGGTAACGATGCGGTAACAAATGCTCAGGCCCAGGCCCATGCCCTCACCCACGTCCTTGGTGGTGAAGAACGGATCAAAAACCTTGCCCACGTGCTCGCCCTTGATACCGGGGCCGTTGTCGCGCACGGTCACGATGCTGGCGCCGTTTTCCACGCGGCCTTCGATCCAGATCGTGGGTTGTTCGCCGTTGAAGGACTTTTCACGCATCGCGTCCAGGGAATTCTGGAACAGGTTCGTCAAGATGTGGATGAGTTTGTTTTTGTCAGCGCGCACGGTGTGGTGCTCCGGGAGATTCTGCTCGATGTGGACCTTGTCCTTCCATTCATTGCTCAGGAAGCGCAACGCGGAGGTGACGGCTTCGGACACCTCGACTTCATCCAGGTCGTCGGTGCCCGGATGCGTGAACATGCGGAGGTCGGAAACGATATCCTTGACCCGGCTGACGCCGTCCTCGATGTCTTTGACAATGTCGTCGAATTCAGCCTTTTGCTCCGGGGCGACGTATTTGCTCTTCTTGCGCAACGTAAACAGGCCGGTGGTGGCGAAGTTGAGCGGATTGTTGATCTCGTGGATGATGCCGGCGCTCATCACGCCCAAGGAGGCCATTTT
>CAZNOE010000483.1:220-5045 GCA_964574525.1 uncultured Bifidobacteriaceae bacterium | reverse complement strand
CTCCTTGGTGAGGGCACGGTTGTTTGGACAGGGCCGATAGGTAAAGCATGAAGACTGAGCGCGCCACAGCAGCCGCAAGCCGGCGGGAATTCCTGCGCGGTGGATTGCGCCACGCCCTGCTGGCCGGACTGGCCGCAGCATCGGCCACGCTCGCGCGAAACCCAGCCAGCCGCCTGCCCGGTCAGACGTGCGTCAATCAGGGCATCTGCCGGGGCTGCGGGGCGTTCGATGACTGCGGCCTGCCCCAGGCGCTTTCGACGAAACAATTCGATCTGCGTAGGAGCCGACGTGAGGAGGCTAAAACTTCTCCAGAAAATAGTCAGAGCCTCCTCACGTCGGCTGCTACGAAACCAAAAGGAGGAAGTGCGGAATGAAACACGAATTCCAACTCAGCGACCGGCGGGAGTTCCTTGCGGCAGGCCTGCGGGGCATGACGATGCTGGCTACCTTGACCTCTCTTCGTGGCCAGGGCGCGCAAAAGGAAACCCCCAATCCGTTCGCTTACGATGTCAGCCGATTCAGCAAGACCGATCCCAAATTGATTGCCTATGAAGAAATCAAACGCTGGAAAAGTCCCCGCGCTGACGCGCGACGCCTCGCCATTGGACCAGACGACACGCTCTATGTTTGCGCCGGCAATTACGTCACTGCGATGGACAGCGGGGGCGTTCGCGGTTTGGAAATCGCGCTGACGGGGCCAGCGTCCTGCGCAGCGGCGGCCAAAGACAGAACGCTCTTCGTTGGCCTGCGTGACCACATCGAAGTATTCGACGCGAAGGGCACACGCAAGGCGGCCTGGGATTCACCGGGCAAGAAGGCCTGGTTCACGGGACTCGCGTTGACTGAGAGCGACGTTTTCGCCGCGGACGCCGGCGGTCGGGTCCTTCTGCGCTACGACAAATCCGGGAAGCTCGTTCGCCGCCTTGGCGACAAGGACAAGGAGCGCAACATTCCCGGCTTCATCATCCCCAGTCCGTATCTCGACGTGGAGATCGCGCGCGACGGTCTGCTGCGCGTCAACAATCCCGGACGTCACCGTGTCGAGATTTACACTCTCGACGGAGACTTCGAGGGCGCGTGGGGCAAACCGACTGCGGCCATCGAAGGTTTTTGCGGCTGCTGCAATCCCATCGGCCTCGCCCAGCTCCCGGACGGACGAATGGTTACGTGCGAGAAGGGTTTGCCGCGCGTGAAGATTTACAGCGCCAGCGGTGAGTTCGAATCCGTCGTCGCGGGCACGGAATCCTTTCCCGAGAACGCGAAGGCGTGTTCCAGCCTCAACGACTGCACGCACGGCGGTTTGGACGCGGCAGTGGATTCGCAAGGGCGAATTTACATCCTGGACTTCGTTGCCGGGGATGTGCGGGTGATGAAACGCAAGGCATGAGCGACCGCACGAAATCAGAATCACCGGTCACGCGCCGCTCGTTTTTGCGCAACGGCACGCGCATCGCCGCGATGACCGGTCTCGGCGCACTGGCCGGCGTGCTGGCCGGTCGCAGCCAGGCGAAGGGCTACGTCTGGCAGATTGATCCCGCCAAATGTCTGCGCTGCGGCAATTGCGCAACGCATTGTGTGCTCGAACAATCCGCCGTGAAATGCGTCCACGCCTACGCGCTGTGCGGCTACTGCAATCTCTGCACCGGTTACTTCCAGCCCGAGCCGAACGCGCTTACCACCGCCGCCGAGAACCAACTTTGTCCTACGGCCGCCATCAAGCGCACCTTCGTCGAAGACCCGTATTACGAATACACGATTGACGAGAAGCTCTGCATCGGCTGCGCCAAGTGCGTCGAGGGCTGCAACCGTTTCGGCAACGGCTCGCTCTTCCTGCAAATCCGCCACGACCGCTGCGTGAATTGCAACGAATGCTCCATCGCCCGCGTCTGCCCGGGTGACGCCTTTGTGCGCGTGCCAGTGAGCCAGCCGTATCTCCTCAAGGCGACGCACTGATATGCAATCCGAACTCTCCATGTCAGCGCAAGCAGGTGGGAAAGTTGGAAAGTGGGAAAGTGAGAGAGGCTCTCGCCGTTCAGGCTCTCACTTTCCCACTTTCTCACCTGCGCACTTTCGACTGCACAGTGTGGTGATGCTGCTATTCCTACTGCTGTTCACCCCCGCTGCTTGCCTCGCCGCACAACGTTTCCCTCCGCCCGACTTCACCGACACCAACCACCAAATTCCCGTCACTGCTACGCCGTTGCCGCGTGAAGCGTGGCTGCAATACCTCGATGTCGCCGTGCTGCTCGCGTGCCTCGGCGTCGCAGTGTGGCTGATCTACAAGCAGCGCTCGCGTCGACAGGTGTGGGCGCTTTCGATTTTCTCGCTGCTCTACTTTGGCTTCTGGCGCCAAGGCTGCATCTGTGCCATCGGCGCGCCGCAGAACATTGCACTCGGACTCTTCAACTCCGGCTACGCTGTGCCGCTTACGGTGATCGTGTTCTTTGCCGCGCCGCTTGTCGTGGCGCTGTTTGCCGGACGCGCTTTTTGCGCGGGCGTCTGTCCGCACGGCGCACTGCAGGACCTGCTGCTCGTCAAACCAGTCAAAGTCCCCGCATGGCTCGAGCACGCGCTGGGCGTCATTCCATTCCTGTTCCTCGGCGCGGGACTCATTTTTGCCGCGACCGGCACCGGCTTCATCATTTGCCGCTACGATCCGTTTGTGCCGTTTTTCCGTATGAGCGGAAGCGTTTTCATTTTGTCCATGGGCGCTGCGTTCATTCTCCTCGGGCTGTTCGTGGGCCGGCCGTATTGCCGCTTCCTTTGTCCTTACGGCGCGCTGTTGAAAATCGCCTCGCTCGCTTCGAAATGGCGCGTGCGGGTCACGCCTGACTACTGCACGCAATGCCGGCTGTGCGAAAACTCCTGTCCGTTCGGCGCGATACGCGAACCGTCGTCGGGCGTGATCGAATCAAAACTCGTCATGCCCGAACGTCTTCGGCTCGGCTGGCTGCTGCTGCTGACGGCAATACTCATCGCCGCCGGCGCGGGCCTCGGCTCGAAACTGGGCGTGCCGGCATCTAAACTGCATCCGACGGTGCAACTCGCCGAGCGTTATGCGCGGCAGCAAAAAGACCCGGTGCAATACGGCGTGATGACGCCGGAAGCGCTTTCGCTGGAACGCGCCGAACGGGATCCGGAAGTGTTGTTGAAATCCGCCGCTGAGATTCGCCATCGTTTCGCGCTGGCGTGCATGATCTTCGGTGGTTGGGTGGGATTGGTGTTGGGCGCAAAACTGATGAGCCTTTCGCTTCGGACGCGGCGAACCGATTTCGAGCCGGATCGCGGCGCATGTTTCGCGTGCGCGCGCTGCTTCCGCTTTTGCCCGAACGAACTCGTCCGCGTCGGCTTGATGCCGGCAAGCGCGTTGTCACCGCCAATTGCCGCGACTGCTGCCGCCGCCGGAAAATGACGTATGGCTGCGACGCAGGACCAACCCAGCAAAGGCGCGAGCGGTTTGGAGTCCCGCCTTGAGGCGGTCGGACTTTCACCAACGGGCGCCGGACCGGCTAAGGCCGGAACTCTAAACCCTGCGATCGTCCGCCCCCTTGCTGCCACCACTTGGATCGCCGCGCTGTTCTGTTTGCTCGTCTGCGGCGCGATGCTTTACCAGCATCAAATCGCCGCGCAGCACGACCCGTGGAAATCGCCGCAACTTCTCGCGTTGAAAGCGAAACTCATCGAATCGCCGAAGGACGAGAATCTCAAAGCGGAAATCCGCCGGCTCGACCTGGAATTCCGTCAGCGCTATTTCCGCCGGCTCACACTCAATTCCACCGGCGCGTGGCTGCTCATCGGTGGCGTGGCGGCGATGCTGGTTGCGTCGAAGCGGTCCGCAACTCTTCACGCGCGGCTGCCGATGCCGTGGATCAACCCCGACGCCGCAGCGCAAGCGCTCCACAAGTCCGCACAAGCGCGCCAGTCAGTCGCCGTCGTCGCCGTAGTGGTGGTAGTGGTTTTAGGCACGCTCGTTTTCGCTGCGCGCTCGCCACTGCCAGCCTCGTCGGCGGAGTTGGACAAACTTCTTGGCCGGGCGTCGGCGGTTGACTCGGTCGCAGACGTTCCATCGCTCGACGAGTTCCGCGCGAACTGGCCGCGCTTTCGCGGTGCCAACGGTGGCGGGGCGTTCAACACCACGAACGGCCTGCCATTGACGTGGGATGACAAGACTGGGGCAAACGTTCTGTGGAAATCGCCCGTCCCGGCGATTGGCTTCAACTCGCCGGTTGTGTGGAGCAATCGCGTCTTCATTTCGGGCGGCGACGCGCAGAAGCGTGAGGTGTTCTGTTTCGACGTGGCGGACGGAAAACTTCTCTGGCGGCGCGCGATTGAAAACGTTCCCGGCAGTCCGGCAAAGCAACCGGAGCTTAATGAGCAACCTGGTTTCGCCGCCGCGACAATGGCGACAGATGGGCGGCGTGTTTACGTTTTCTTCGCGAACGGCGATCTAGCCGCGCTCACGATTGACGGCGCTCCCGCGTGGTCGAAGAATCTCGGTGTTCCGAAAAATCCGTACGGCCACGCAGCGTCGCTCGCAGTCTGGCCGGGCAAGCTCATCGTGCAATTGGACCAAGGGGAGTCCGACGCGCCCGCTTCGAAGCTCTACGCGTTCGACAGCGCAAGCGGTCGTGTTTTGTGGGAACGCAGCCGGCCCTCACCCGCGACGTGGACCACGCCGATCATCGTCGAGGCTGCGGGTAAAGTGCAGATCGTCGCCCTCGGCCAACCGTGGGTGATGAGCTATGCGCTCGCTGACGGCAACGAACTTTGGCGCGCGGAATTGCTCGATGGCGAAATCACTTCCTCGCCCGTGTTTGCGGGTGGA
>CAZNOE010000483.1:0-210 GCA_964574525.1 uncultured Bifidobacteriaceae bacterium | reverse complement strand
GATTGGTCATTGCCATCAGCCCATCGGCGAAGCTAATCGCGATTCGGCCTGACGGCGCGGGAGACGTGACGAAATCCCACGTCGTCTGGACAAATGAAGTTCAAGTGCCCGACGTGACCAGCCCTGTATCCGATGGCGAACTGGTATTCACGGTGACGAGCGGCGGACTTGTGGTGTGCTGCAACGCGAAGGACGGGAAGCTAATCTGGC
>CAZNOE010000482.1:0-5054 GCA_964574525.1 uncultured Bifidobacteriaceae bacterium | reverse complement strand
GCCGGTGTCCTGATTGAACACAACAAATGCGCCGTCGTTCGGATCGAACATTCCATAAGCGACGGGTTCCGGCAGAAAGGTGATTTGCCGCCGCGCGCCGCCGGACATTTTGACGAGGTGTAATTGCGTCGCGTCCGCAAAGCGGGTGGTGATCAGAATCTCGCGTCGCTTCGGATGCCAGTCGTTGAATGAAGCCGCGCGGAATTCGAGATAACGGCCAATGCTGCTTCTCAACTCCGGCGGAATGGGCGGGACGCCTTCGACGACAAGATTGTCAGGCAGTTGGGCGAATCCAGTGGCCCAGCCAAGAACTGTCGCGCTCAGCATGGCGAATCGGCTATTCATGTTGGCGGAGGAGATAATCGTGTTGAGGTGTTGGTGCAATAGAAACAGTTCCATGCGAGGGAACGCACAGGTGTGCCGAATCGCCTGGATTGGCGTTCGAGGGCGCGAACGAGGAGGAGAGCGTCAAATCGCGCCGACGGCGGTGGGCTATTGAACCGGCGCAGCATCAGGCGGGGCTTCGACGGATTTACCGTCGAGGGCTTGCCGCACGGTCCTGGCGAGGGCGGCGCGGTTGTAAGGTTTCTGGATGAAGCGGGCGTTGTTGGTCCGGGCCAGGAAACCGGTGCTGACGTCGTCCACGGTGTAGCCGCTGGTGAAAATAATTTTCACGCTGGGCCGCTGGGAAACGAGTTTTTTGGCCAGTTCGACGCCGGTGACGCCCTCGGGCATGATTATGTCGGTGAGAACCAGATCTATTTCTCCCTGGTGCCGCTGCCAAACGTCGAGGGCTTCCCTGCCGCTGGCGGCCTCAATGATCCGGTAGCCGCAATCGGAGAGGATGACATGGGCCAGTTCGCGCAGGACAGATTCGTCTTCGACGATGAGGATGGTTTCGTGACCGCCGCGGATGAAGGCGGTGGGATCGCTGTTTTCTTTGACGGCCCGCGTGGTCTGGCCGCTGGCGGGAAAGAAGACGCTGAAGGCGGTGCCTTTGCCGACTTCGCTGGTGACTTCGATCCAGCCGCCGTGTTGCTTGACGATGCCATAGACGGTAGCGAGCCCGAGGCCCGTGCCTTTGCCGACTTCCTTGGTCGTGAAGAACGGCTCGAAAATGCGGGTCATGGTGGCGGTGTCCATTCCCGTGCCGGTGTCGGCTACGCGGAGGCGGACGACGTCGCCGACGTGGGCCTCGGGATGGGACTTTACATAGTCGCCGTCAATGTTGAGGGAGCCAAGGTTGATGGTGAGAGTGCCGCCCTTGGGCATGGCATCGCGCGCGTTGACGGCGAGATTCATGAGGATTTGCTCCATCATGCCGGGGTCGCCTTTCACGGCGGGCAATTCCGGCGGGGCTGCGAATTCCATGGTGACCGTTTCGCCGAGGATGCGCTGGAGCATCTTGTTCATGTTGGCAACGACGTCGCGCAAATCGAGTTGCTTGGACTGCATGACGTTCTTACGGCTGAACATGAGCAACTGGCGAGTCAGACCGGCGGCGCGTTCGGCGGCGAAAACGACGGCCTGGATGGGATCCAACAATTCGCGCGACAGACCGGGCCGGGCCATCAAGATGCCGGCGTAGCCTTGAATGATGGTGAGCATGTTGTTGAAATCGTGCGCGACGCCGGCAGCGAGTTGACCGACGGATTCCATCTTCTGCGACTGGCGCAGTTGGTTTTCCAGATTCAGGCGATTGGTGATGTCCTCGACGTAACAATGCACCACGCGGCTGAGGGCCACCGGGTGGAAGGACCAGGAGAAGGTGCGGTCCTGGACGCGGGTTTCGAGGCGCGTGTGGCTCTGATCGGTGGCGAGGCAGGTTTGGAGGATTTCCGCGACGTTTGGCGGCAGCACGGCGTCCGGGCGCTCTGCATGGACGGACGAGGCCAGCTTGAGCGCGGCCTCGTTGAAGTAAGTGACGGTGCCGTCGGGCGCGAGTTCCATCGCGGGGTTGGGGTTGAGTTGGGTGAAGGCGGCGAGCTTCTGCAAGTCGGCGTCAGCGCGGATGCGCTCGATGGCGACCGCAAGTACCGTGGCGACGGCCAACAAAAAGTGAACTTCGTCACCGGTAAACGTTCTGGCCCGGGTTGAGTGTGCGCCGAGGACGCCGTGCGGGCCCTGACGGGTGGAGATGACAACGGTGACGCCGCTAACGACCCCGTGGTCCCGCAGCAGCGGCGAGGGCTGGAAACGCGTTTCGGCGCGCAGGTCGCCGACGACCACTGGTTCGCCGGTGTCCAGCGTGTAGCCTTCCTGCCAACGGGAGTCCGCCTTCACCGTCGCTCTGCCGACGCAATTGTCCTTCCAGCCCATCCCGGCGCGGAGAATCATTTCGTGCCGGTCGGGCAGCAGTTCGAGAATCTGGCAGAACTCGATCTCCAAAGTTTGCGTGACGAGCATGACAACCTGATTGAACAAGGCTTGGAGGTCCATGCTGACGATTGCAAATTGGCCGAGCGCGGCGACAGCGGTTTGCTGCAGAGCGCGATTGAGCAGGGTGCGCTCGGCCTCCTCAACTTGTTCGCGGGCGCGCTGTTGGAGGGAGGCGGTGAAGGCATCGAACGAGCGGGCCAGTTGGCCAAGCTCGCCCTTGACGTTTCCCAGACCGGTGCGGGCGCTCAAATCACCCGCGGCCAGCCGTTCCGTGGCTTGGAACAATGCGCGCACCTGGCGCAAGACAAAGCGCTCGCCGCCAAACCATGCCGCCCCCAGAGCCACCAAGCCGACGAGGAATGCAGCCCACACTTCCGAGCTGGTGAAATACACCACCACCACTGCCGGCACAACGGCGATGAAGACCGTTCCGATCAGGCGGAATCGGAGGCTGGAGAGTCTAGTCATCGCAGGTCACAGGTTCGTTTTGCTAAGCGATATTATTTCTTTTGCCGCGGCAGTTAAAGCCATTTGTTGGCGGCCCGCGCGGGTCGAATGCCGCCTTGCCTAATTGAGGCCGACGGCTAATTTCCGCGCATGGAACATCGAACGCTTACGCTCGGACACTCGCCCGATCCAGACGATGCCTTCATGTTCTACGCGCTGGCGAAGGAGTTGATCCCGACGAACGGATTCAAGTTCCGGCACATCCTCCAGGACATCCAAACGCTCAACGAGCGGGCGCTGCGGGGTGAACTGGACATCTCCGCCGTCAGCATCCACGCCTACGCTTACGTGAGCGACCAGTACGCGCTCCTGCCCAGCGGCGCAAGCATGGGCGATGGCTATGGGCCGATGCTCGTGGCGAAACACAAATTCGCGCGCGACGAAATCGCCGGCAAAAAAATCGCGGTGCCGGGGACGATGACCAGCGCGTTTCTCGCGTTGCAACTTTGGCTGGGCAAATCCGCGACGGAATTCAATTACGCGGTTGTGCCATTCGACCAGATTTTTGCCGCCGTGCGCTCCGGCATGGCGGACGTGGGATTGATCATTCACGAGGGACAGTTGACCTATCAGAACGAAGGATTGGTGGTGTGCGAAGACCTAGGCGCGTGGTGGGGCAGGGGCAACGACGGCCTGCCGTTGCCGCTGGGGGGGAACGTCATTCACAAGCGCATCAAGCCAGCGGACCGGGCGACGATTTCCAGAATACTGACGGCGAGCATCCAATTCAGCCTCGATCACCGGGCGGAAGCGGTGGCTCATGCGTTGCAATACGCCCGCGATATGGGGACTGAACTGGCGGACAGATTCGTGGGTATGTATGTAAACCACTGGACGCTCGACTATGGTGATCGTGGGCGGGAAGCGATCCGGAGATTTCTTGGGCAAGCTTTCGAGCGGGGACTTATTCAGCATCGGCAGGAATTGGAGTTTGTGCAATAGCACGTGTGGTTTGGATAATGACCGTCCAGTATTTCTGAAAGATTGAGTCACCGCGTTTGGCCGCGTTTCAGAAACAAGCCCCAAAAAATCATTGCGTTACGGACTTCGGGCGGATAGGATCACTCCCGAATAACAGCCAGCAAACCAAAGCCCATCCGGGTGCGGTGTAATCTGGCTTGGAGAAAAAACTTCGATAACGATGCGGATTCTGCTCCAGCAAAAAGAGACGGGCCTTTACGTAAAGGATGTCGGCGCCTGGACGCGTGAGCCAGCCGGCGCGATGGATTTTATCAGTTCCACGAAGGCCATAGACTTTTGTGTCACCAACAAAATTGCTGACGTCCAACTCGTCCTCAAATTCGAGGAACACCTTCACGATATCGTCCTGCCCATGGTGACGGATCGGCGATATCATGGCGCAAGAGGCCGCGTCGCCTGAACACCTGTTGGCCGGACCGAAAGCCCTCCCCAGGTTTTCACTGCCTTCACATCGCTGTTTTTTCTCCCGTCCGTTCCAACAGCAGACGGGCTTGCATAAGCTCGTTCGGTCTTTAAGCTGTCAAGCATGACCGCCACAACCGTTGACGTGCAAAGTTATGACCGCATTGCTGGACTTGGCCGCCGCGTGCTCGAGGGCGGCCACATCACGCGCGCCGAAGGCCGATGGCTGTTCAGCCTTGAAAACACCGCGGACATCGTTGATCTGCTCTCGTGGGCGAATCGCATCCGCGAACGCTTCAAGGGAAACAAAATTCATCTTTGCTCCATCGTGAATGCCAAGGCTGGCGCGTGTTCGGAGAATTGCAGCTTCTGCGCGCAGTCGTCCTTCTATCAAACTGGGTCGCCCAAGTACGGTTTTGTGGATCCGGAGCCCGTGTCCGAAGCCGCCGACGAAGCCAGCAAGAACGGGATCACTGCTGTGGGGCTTGTGGCCGCCTGGAAAGGTTTGAATGAAGGCCCGATGCTCGACGAGGTTTGCGACCGCATCCGCGAATTGAAGGCTGGCGGCAAGACGCGTCCCGACGCCTCGCTCGGTATCATCAAGAGTCAAAAAGTTGCCGATCGTCTCAAGGAAGCCGGGCTTGAATGTTACGGCCACAACCTCGAAAGCTCGCGCCGCTTTTTCCCCAAGACCTGCACCACGCACAGCTACGACGACCGGGTTGAAACGATTGGATACTTGAAAAAAGCCGGGCTGAAAATTTGTTCCGGCGGCATCATCGGCA
>CAZNOE010000481.1:0-5069 GCA_964574525.1 uncultured Bifidobacteriaceae bacterium | reverse complement strand
GGTCCAGATATTCCTCGATTCGCTGCGCCTTGCGCAGGAGGAAGGGCGTGTGCTGGTTGGACGACTCGATGAACTTCTTTAGCACCTTCATGGTGTCGCGAAATTCCTCGGAGAACTTGGCATGCTCCTGATCCTGCCAGGTATCGCCCAGCGCCGAAAAGCGCGCCTGCAGGAGCGACATGCGGTTTTGCAGTTCGGCGTTGAACCGCTTGAGTTCTTCGGCAAAGCGCCGGACTTCGCCGGGATCCATGACGGCCTGTGGCATGTGCGTTCCTCTTATTTCGGATTGTTGACCGCGCCGAGGTTAACCGAAGCTGCCTGCGGCTTCCAATTCATTTACATGGCCGTCTTTATCCCACCCTCGGGTGGAGGGGATTAAGTGTCAGATTGCGCTCAATACTTAAGTATGATTCCAAACCAATACTAATGCCTTCGTGGCGGTTGTGGAAAGTTGAGAATAATTGAGATAACGATTGAAACCAGAAACAACCGAAAACCAATCAACCGCGAACAATTAACCGTCAAAAAAACACCAACAAAAGGAGCCGCCATGAAACCATCCACACCAAAAGCTAAACCATCCCCCTCAACCCAACTCCGAAAAATAGTTTTCGGAGGTTCTCTCAAGAAAACCAGAAGAGCCCTGCAACTGTTCACCCTCGGTTTGGCAGGGAGTGTCGCTGTCCTGACGGGCAGCGCCCAAGTCACTGAGGAGGACCATTTCGCTAATTTCCCCGAAGGCAGCACGGGTTATCAGTCCGCGATTGCCCCCTCGGTGCTGAACTTCCTCGCGTATCCAGACACGACGCTGACTCTTTCCGGTGCGGCACCTCCCAACCCAGGCACCGGCTATAGTGAGGGCACATCCCGTAGTTGGTCAACGCTCGTTGACGGCTCCTTTGGCCTGGTGCCTCAGGGTGGTGCCGGCGGTCCGGGCGAAGTGTATATCCACAACGACTACATCCTCACTTACACCTTCGCGGCCAGTCACATTATTACCAACATTGATGTATTCAGCGGTTGGGGTGACAATGGGCGTATCAATCAGGCCTATACGGTCTCTTACGCCACCGCGGCTGCCCCCAACACCTTCATCGACCTCGCCACCGTTGCCTATCAGGTCGTTGACCCCCCCGACTACGGAAACAGCACTTGGGTCCGCCTCACCCTCACCAACGTCGTGCCGGTCACCGCGAAGGCCATTCGGTTCACCTTCGGCCTCGTGCAGAATGACGGCGTTGGGTTTACCGAACTGGTCGTGCAGGGGCCTACGCCACCTCAGCCGTATATTTACACCTTCGGTCTGCCGGGAATACCCGCCGTCATCAGCGGAACCAACATTGCTTGGACCGTGCCATTTGGCATCGATGTGACAATGCTCGCGCCGACCTTCGAGCTGTCGCCTGGCGCCACGGCCAATATCGCATCAGGTTCCACCCGGAATTTCAGCAGCCCGGTGCATTACATCGTCACCTCCTCGGAGGGCGTCAAGGACTATCTCGTGACGGTTACCGTGTCGCTTACCTTCCCGCCCCTTGAGGAGAACCATGCCGCTTATTTCCCCGCAAACAGCACGGGTTATCAGGCCAATATTGCCTCCACGAATCTGAACCTCCTCGCGCGTCCAGACACGACGCTGGCTCTTTCCGGTTTGGCACCTGCCGATCCAATCGGCGGTGATAACACATCCACTAATTGGTCAACGCTCGTGGACGGCTCCTACGGCCTGGTGCCTGTGAGTGCCGGCGGTCCGGGCGAAGTGTTGATCCACGACGACTACATCCTCACTTACACCTTCGCGGCCAGTCACAATATTTTCACCATTGATTCATTCACCGGTTGGTCTGACAGTGGGCGTACTGAGCAGGACTATACGGTTTCTTACGCCACCGAGGCTGCCCCCAACACCTTCATCCCCCTCGCCACAGTCTTCTATCACCCTGGCGACTGGAACAGCACTTGGGTCCGCCTCACCCCCGTCGTGACGGTCAACGCGAAGGCCATTCGGTTCACATTCGGCGCCCAGCAGAATGGCGGCGTTGGATATACCGAACTGGTCGTGCAGGAGCCACCACCTACACTGACCATCACGTCCATCACGGGTCCCGTCGCCGGGAACTTCACCCTCACCGGAACTTCGGACAAGAGCGCGACGGTTGCTGTCTTTAAGAGCACGAATGTGGCCCTTCCCCGCACGGACCCGGGTTGGGCACAGGTGGGGGTTCCCCAGACGGGCACATCGTTTAACTTCACCGTCCCGCAGGGGTCGGGTACGCAGGCGTTCTTCATATTGAAGGTCCCATAGTCCGCTTCTGTTGGAATAACAGTTTGCGCAGAGGGCCGGGTCGCAGACTTGGCCCTGTGTTAAAAGGATATAACGGGGTCAGGCGGGCCTTCGAGGGGTCAGTCGAGGGGTCAGTCCCGCAGAATCGTAACGATGGTTCACTCGCGATCCAGCGCCCTGTTACATCCGGACACTCATGAACGTACCCAACCCCACCTGCGCCGTACCCCCGCCGCCGACCGCCGGAACGGGCGGGCGGCTGGTTTCACTGGATGCCTATCGCGGCTTCGTCATGCTACTGATGATGGCCGAAGCCTTGCGGCTTTCGGCGGTGGCGCACGCTCTGCCGGAGAGTGGCTTGTGGGCGATCCTCGCCTGGCATCAAACGCATGTCCAGTGGGCGGGGTGTTCCTTGCACGACCTCATCCAGCCATCGTTCTCGTTTATCGTTGGCGTGGCGTTGCCGTTCTCCATCGCCGCGCGGCTGGCGCGCGGGCAGAGCCGCAGCGGCATGGCGCTGCACGCGTTCTGGCGAGCGCTGCTGCTCGTACTGCTGGGTATTTTTCTCCGCAGTATGGACAAGCCGCAGACGAACTTCACCTTTGAGGACACGCTGACGCAGATCGGCCTCGGCTACGGTTTTCTGTTCCTGCTCGGGTTTCGTCGCGTGCGCGACCAGTGGATTGCGTTCGGGCTGCTGCTGGCCGGATACTTCCTCGCTTTCGCGCTGCATCCGCTGCCCGCCGCGGCGTTCGACTACGCCCGCGTCGGCGTGCCGCCGGACTGGCTGGCGCAGCATGGCCTGACCGGCTTTGCCGCGCACTGGAACAAGAACAGCAACCTCGCGTGGTCCGTTGACACCTGGTGGTTGAATTTGTTTCCGAGGGAAGATTCCTTCAAGTTCAACAGCGGCGGCTACGCAACCCTGAGCTTCATCCCCACGCTGGCGACGATGATTTTCGGCCTGCTCGCCGGCGAGACCCTGCGCAGCGAACGCACACCGATGGAAAAGGTGCGCTGGCTGGTCATCGCGGGCTTTGCCTCACTCTTTGTCGGCTGGGGTTTCGGCGCGCTCGGCATCTGCCCGGTCGTGAAGGTCGTGTGGACCCCGAGCTGGGTGCTATTCAGCGGTGGCTGGTGCCTGCTGCTCATGGCCGTATTTTATCTCGTCCTCGATGTCTGGCAGCGGCGCACTTGGGTGTTCCCACTGGTGGTCATCGGACTGAACTCCATCGCCGCCTACTGCATGAACGATTTGTTCGGCGGTTTCATCCGCGCCTCGCTTGTCACGCATCTTGGCACCAAGTCGTTTCGTGTCCTGGGCGAAGCTTATGAACCGCTGCTGCTCGGCGGCTCCACGCTGCTCGTCCTGTGGCTGCTGTTGTTCTGGATGTATCGAAGGAAACTCTTTCTGCGGATATGAAAACACCAATGCTATTGACCTCCCCTATGCGCACGCCCCGATCCGAAATCAGCGTCAATGGGTCATCAAGGGGTCAGTCCCGCAGAATCGTAGCGATGATTCACTCGCGATCCAGTGCCCTGTTACATCCGAACACTCATGAACATGAAATGCCTCCCTCAATTCTTTTGGTTAAGAAACCCGCAACACCGAATACTGAACGGCCACCATCAACTCAACTCCGACAAGCAGTTTTCGGAGGCACTCGAAAACAATTGCGCCCCATGAACCGCCGCACTTTCCTCCAAGCTGCCGCCCTCGGCACGACTTCGCTGGCCACCCTGTCATGGACGAGCGCCTTGGCCGCCGAAAAAACGACCTGGCCCATTGGTTGTTTTAACCGCGCGTGGACCCAGTGGAGCTACGACGACGCGCTCGATGGCATCCAGGCCGCCGGTTACAAGCTCACCGGCCTGCTGTCGGATCAGCGCGGCGAGGCGTTCACCTCGTCCGCCGCGACGCCGGAATATCTGGACGGCTTGAAGAAGCGCATCGCGCAGCGGGGGCTGGCCGTGAATATGACGGCCATTCGCTTCAAGCCCGACGCCGCGCTCAAAGAAAACATCGCCGACCTCCGCAAACAGATCGAGAACGCGGCGCGATTGGAACTGAAGTTCATGCTCACCTTCGGAGTGGACCAGCCCGCGCAGTATGAGAATTTCTACCGCCTCATGGCTGATGCCGCCGCGCAAGGAGAGAAGCGCGGTCTGCATATCGTCCTCAAACCGCATGGTGGCGGGAGCGGCACGGCGGCGGAGATTTTGCGCTGCCTGGAGAAAGTCGCGCAGCCGAACTTCAAGATCTGGTACGACGCCGGCAACATCATTCACTACACCGGCAAGGACCCGCTGGCGGAGTTGGAACCGATCGCCCGACACGTTACCGGCTTTTGCGCCAAGGATTGTGCGGTGCCCGGGGGCGAAGTGATGTCGCAGTTCGGCTCCGGCAGGGTGGATTTCGCGGCCGTGTTCGCGAAGTTGAAATCGGTCGGCTTCAACGGCCCCGTCATGGTCGAGGGCGTCAAGGTCGGCGCCACCGCTGGGGAGACGACGGCCAACGCGAGCGCCAACCGGAAGTTCCTGGAAACGGCGCTGGCTTCCATTTGACCCGGGTATGCCCACGATTCAAACATTCATGGAGCCAGGTTGCCGTGAGGGATTAATGAAAGGATTTTCCGTCCATGACCTTGGGCGGTTGCGCAAAGCAACGGCGATTGGCTTGATCAGTTTGCTCTACAACCCGGCCCGCTACGAATCCGGATTCCGAATCGGGACTGCCCCGAATCGCCGCCTGAAAAACGAAGATTAAAACCAGAAACAACCG
>CAZNOE010000480.1:0-5076 GCA_964574525.1 uncultured Bifidobacteriaceae bacterium | reverse complement strand
CGGGATGCATACGAGTTTGTCTGCTGTTGGCTGGCCAAGGCTGACGTTGCTGCTGCTGGCGGCGCTGGATTTACTCGAATCCGATTTACGTGCGCTGACAAGCGCGCGCTCCAGTGGTGGCCTCGATAAATCAGGGAAGTGATTGGTAAGTCATTTCGATATTGCCACTCACCAGTTTGATGCCGGTAATGCGGACCGCGTGATCCCACCTGAGCCGATAGAAGCGCGCGCTGTCGCTGGCTGGAATGGTGAGGCGCTGTGTGCCCGGTTCGACGTTGGCATTCACCTCAACCGAGTAAGGCCCCGCGACCAGTGCGGCCGATTCCACCAGCAGCGCGGGTACGAACGCCAGGTAATTCAACGCGGTGCGCTGCTTCGTGCTGCCGTTCATCGGCCCGGCCATCGTCAACCGCAGGGTGTTGGTGCCGGAAAGATTTACGACGGCCAGATTGCCGCCACCAGCGAGCAGTGGCGCATAGCGGTAGTTCCCCAGCGCGCTCGAACTCCTGATGGTGAACATGCCAAGATTGTTCGTTACGGAGCCGTCGCTGATCTGATCCAGGGACAACGGTTGCGGCAGGCCGGAGTTGTAACGCAAATAGACATTGTAGTAATTGGAGTTCGTGAAGATGCGCGTGTAGTTCAGCCACTCGCCGCCTTCCGTGCGCTCCACCACATAATCGTGGAGCGCGGGATTGGCATTGGCATACTTCTGACGCTGCGTATCGAAACTTCGCTGGTAAACAATTATATTAGGGTCATTCCCATCGCTGTATGCATAGGCAATGGTTCCCAGTTGGGTGCCGACTGAATCAAAGAACCGAAAATCGTGTTCATCAGCCCTGGGACTAGCGTCGTAGTCGAAGAAATCCACGCCGGGCGTGGCATCCAGATCGAGGTAGCCGACGCCGCTGCCGTTGATTGGGATGCCGTGGCTAGCGTCGTTGGTGGCATAACCTGACGGCGGCGGATCATCAATGAACTGGCCGCCGAGAAAATCAAAATCTTCACACTCGATGTTCTTCGCGCGTGACGATGCCAGGTAAGCATCGCTGAAAGTGTCGAACGTCCAGGCGTTGGTCGTTTTCCGGCCGAGCGCGTCCTGGAGTTCAATCCGCGCTGTATAAACGGCGTTGGAGGTAAGACCGTTGTAGGAAATGGTCGCGTTCGTCGTTGTTCCCATGATGCTCAAGTCGAATGATACATCCACGCTGTTCAGGGACAGCCGGATGGAGTTGGTGTTGACTGCATTGGTGGTCGTCAGGGTGGTGGCATTGAAGGTAATGCCACTGGACGCCGGGTGGAAATTTTTGAACGAAACTGGCGAACGATTCACCACCTGCGGAGCGCCAATCAGTCCGTGAGGCGTTGCGGGAGCGGCGACAGAGGTAGGCGGCAGCTCGGAGGCCACAAAGTTGTCGAAGGTCGTGTCCGTCGTTGGGTCGGTTCCGCCGCCGTCGAAGATTGTGGTGTTCCCGGTTCCGATGGACGAGAGGCTGATTAATCCGGAATAGCCACCCGCGCTTGGATCCGGGAAAGGCCCCCCGAAGAAACCGCTGTTGGCGATGGCATCATCACCGGTCATTGAAATGAGCGGCCGGGTCAAATCTTCCAGGTCGTAAATCGCGCCCGTCAAGATGTTGCTGACACCGCTGAAAGTGAACCGGTACTTGCGGCCGGGAACCAGGGTGCACTCCGCCAAGGAGGCGGGTCCTCCTCCCTGCCCAACGCTGATCGCCATCGCGATCACTCGCCCGCGGCTGCCGGCGGCGTCCCGAAAGCGGTTGATTTCCGCCGTGAACATGGCGCCATCGAACACCCCGGAGGCAACACTGGCGGGGGTGGCGCGGGCCAGCACGCCGAACACCGAGTTATTGGTGTAGCCGGCATCCCACGCCACGATGTCCGCCGCCACAAAAAAGTTGGTGTAAAGCCGATCCGTGCGATAAGCCACCGCACGCGCAGTGTTCTCGTCGTGCCATGGCGGCGCCGGGGCGGCCCCTTGCAGCCGGTACGCATGACCGCCGAAGTCATCCGCCGGGAAACTGTAGGTCGCCGGGTAGGTCGAGTTCGTGGCTTTTGACCAGCCGGCATCGGTCCCCGTGTCAAAATTGTCCGTTTGCGCCCGCAGGTTGACAGCCAGCGCACATACGCCGGCCAGCGCCAAACAGCACGCCGCACGGAGATGAAAAATTCGACGCGCCACTCGATGAGCAACGGCGCGAGTAGGATTGGAGTTCATTATTTGTCGTCACCGTCCGATGTTGCCGGAACCCTCAAAGCAAAGCCCGTTGGTTCAACTATCAGCCGTTGCGTTGATGGATACAGCGGTTTACTGGTAAGTCAGTTCGACGTTGCCGCCCACCAGTTTGATGGTGGTGATGCGGACCGCGTGATCCCATCTGAGCCGATAGAAGCGCGTGCTGCTGCTGGCCGGAATGGTAATGCGTTGTGTGCCCGGCTCGACCGAGGCGTTTGTTTCAATCAAGTAAGGCCCTGTGACCACCGCCGCCGATTCGACCAGCAGTGCCGGCACGAACGCCATGTAATTCAAGGCGGTGCGTTGCTTCGTTATGTTAATGTTGTTCGGCGACGCCATCGTCAACCGCAGGGTGTTGGTGCCGGAGAGATTAACCACGGCCAGCTTGCCGTCGCCGTCGAGCAGTGGCGCGTAGCGGAAGTTGCCCAGCGCGCACGAACTTTTGATGGTGAACGTACCGAGGTCGTTGGTGCTCGGCAAAACGCCCAAGGCCAACGGTTGCTCCAAGCCGGAGTTGTAACGCAAATACACATTGTAGTAGCTCGAACTCGTGAAGATGCGCGTGTAGTTCAGCCACTCGCCACCCTCGGTGCGCTCTACAACGTACTCATGGAGCATTGGATCAGCATTGAAATACTTCTGTCGCTGCGTGTCCAAAACTCGCTTCGCGACAAGGATATTGGGATCATTCCCGTCGCTGTACAGATAGGTCCGGGTACCCAGCTGGGTACCGACAGCATCAAAGAAGCGGAAATCGTGTTCATCAGTCCTGGGATTGGCGTCGAAGTCGAAGAAATCCACGCCGGGTACGCCATCCTGATCAAGGTAGCCGACGCCACTCCCGTTGATTGGGATGCTGTGGCTAGTGTCGTTAATAGCATAACCTGACGGTGGCGGATCATCGATGAATTGTCCGCTGTTAAAATCGAAGTCTTCACACTCGATGTTCTTTGTGCGTGAGGATGCCAGGTAAGCGTCAATAAACGTGTCGAACGTCCAAGTGTTGGTGGTTTTCCGGCCGAGCGCATCCTGAAGCTCTATCCGCGCTTCATAAACAGCGTTTGAGGTAAGACCGTAGTTGGAAATGACCGAGTTCGTCGCCGGTCCCGTGACGCTCAAGCTGGACGAAACATCTGCGCCATTCAGGTACAGCCTGATAGCGTTAGGGTTGACGGCATTGGTGGTCAGCGTGGTGGCATTGAAAGTAATGCCACTTGCCGCTGGGTGGAAATTTGCGAACGAGGCGGGGGAACGGTTCACCACTTGAGGAGCGCCTGTCAGGCCGTGCGGCGTTGCGGGAGCGGCGACAGAGGTCGGCGGCAGCTCCGAGGCCACAAAGTTGTCGAACGTCGTGTCCGTCGTCGGGTCGGTTCCGTCCAGGGAAACGTTGAAGATCCCAGAATAGCCGCCCAAACTGGGATCTGGAAGAGGCGCCCCGCCCCCGAAGCCGCTGTTTGCCAGCGCATCATCACCGCTCATTGAAATCAGCGGTCGGGTTAAGTCTTCCAAGTCGTAAATCGCGCCCGTCAAGATGTTGCTCACACCGCTAAAAAGGAACCGGTATTGGCGACCGGGAACCAGTGTGCATTCACCTTGGGCGACGGCTGATCCCACTCCTCCAGCGGCGAACCCGTAAATTTGCGCCTGTCCGCGGCTGCCTCTGGAGTCTCGGAAGCGATTGATGCGCACCGTGAAAGTGACAGCATCAATCAGCCCGGAAGCGATGTTGTTGGCGCGGGCAGCCAGGCCAAATACCTGGCCATTGGTGTATCCGGCATCCCACGTAACGATGTCCGCCGCCACGTAGAAATTGGTGTAAAGGCGATCCGAGCGGTAGGCTACCACGCGCGCCGTGTTGGCACCGAAAAGTGGGCCTGCCGGAGCGCCCCCTTGTAGTCGGTAAGCCTTCCCGCCGAAAACATCGGTCGGGAAACTGTAGGTCGCCGGGTAGTTCGGATCTGTGATCTTTGACCAGCCAGAATCAGTGCCAGTATCAAAATTGTCGGTCTGTGCTCGCATGATGGTGGTCGTGCCAAACCCTGCGAGGAGCAATACCAACCCGAGGGCCAAGCTTCGTCGCGCGCACGGTTCTTTATTCGAATGGGAGATCGGTGAGTGCATAGTTTAGCTTAACAGGATCGGAAGACTAAGCAAGAATGCCGGGCTTGCGTTGGAGATTGGGACGACGCGTTTCATCGGTCTCAGGAAGAAAGAGGGCTGATTGATGAATCGGCCCTTTGCAGAATCAATCGGTTCAGCGAGTTGGAACCGAACCAACTCAAAGGCTGCGTTTGAACCGCCGAGTGTTCCAAGCCAGAAACCCTGCGAGTCCCAGCCCAGCCAGCGTCAGTGTAGATGGCTCAGGAATGACCGAGAAATTGTCGAAGGTGACATCGGTGTTGTTGCCTGCACTGCCGGTACCGCTGCCGACAAAACCAAAATAGCCGTAACTTCCGCTCGTGTAGAGGGCGCCAAATCCTGCAGCGGCGCCGGGATCCGACGCCACGATGCGATCCGTCAAGCCACCAAACCCGTCGTTGAACGTCAAGGCCAGGCCCGTGCCCTTGTCAATGATCTGCCCAGTGAATACATTCCCCACGCCGGTGAAAACCAATTGGTAGTCTTTCGACGGGTCAGGTGAAGCCGAGCCACCCGGCAAGCCAAACTGGCCCAAGTTGCCGTTTGTTTGGGCACCCAAGGTGGTCGTATTCATGAAACCAACTGCACCGGAGGTCACCTTATAAAGCCGCAACTGGTCGGTGCCGCCGGCGCCGGCGGAAAACCGGTCGGTATAGACCAACGCGTAACCGAGCGGA
>CAZNOE010000479.1:3932-5085 GCA_964574525.1 uncultured Bifidobacteriaceae bacterium | reverse complement strand
CCGTGAATTCTTCGTGACAGCGTTGGGCCGCTGATTATATTGGCGCGCCTTGCGACGACCCTATCGTCTAGTGGTTAGGACACCGCCCTTTCACGGCGGCGGCCCGGGTTCGAATCCCGGTAGGGTCGCCAGTTTCCCCACGACCGGAGAGCAAGACATTTCGCGGCTTTTTCAAAGGCGTGTCGCTCCCGGCGCGTCTGAAACGATTTTACGAAGTCCGGCATCGTGTTTCTCCCGGTGCATGGACGTGAAATGTGAAGCTGCGGCTCCGCGCCAATTCAGGCTTTGGGTGGGATGGCCGCCGGTTTGTTCTCGAGCTTCAGCGCCCATTTGCGATGTGCTTTGATGATGCTCTTACGCAGTGTGTCGCGCGGCACGCCGGGATACCGATTCAGCACGCCATCAAGAAGTGACTCGAAGACCTGTAGGGATTGCTCGGCTTCGGTATCTCTTGCAGCGGATACCTCTTCATAGGCGAGAATGAGCGCCTCCAGTTCCCTGTTCATTCCGGGAAGACCTGCCGCAAAATCTGCTCCGCCTGTTCCTCTGAAAGTGTTGTGTCGTGGAAAGTGTCGTAAGCGTCTTGCAACTGCCGAATGCGCACGTGAAGCCGAGACACCAAATCCGGCTCGTTAAAATCAGGGTCCCCAATCAGTGCGTTTATGAAAAGGCAGGTTCGGATACTCAGTTTCAATGCCGTCTTGTGTTCCTCAAGCTCTTTCGGCGTTGGTTGGCGGAACACGAAGTTACTACGGTGAATGTCCAAAATGCGGTCCATCCAATTGAACCATTCCTGCATCTGCCGCGTGGTTATCTCATGCGCCTGGCTCGGAATGTCCGGGACCATGCCGTTGGCGATTGCCGTTTCCATGTAATAAAGAGACACGTTCCGTAAATCTTTATCAAGCTCCATTCACAAGCTGCTACAACGCACGACAGGCTTGCCTGCTGGTTAAGCATATATCCCCACGGTGCGTCGGCGGATTAAAGGACATTTGGCCCAACGCGCAGCACCGTGTGCGGCGAATGATTTTGATGAATGTCTATTTCCCCGGCGATCCACACCTTCGCTCCGGCTTGCGCGAAGATTTCAGCGATGGCTGCTCCGATGCCCGAGGCGCCGCCAGTGACCAGCGCGGTTTTGTTTTCGAGA
>CAZNOE010000479.1:0-3922 GCA_964574525.1 uncultured Bifidobacteriaceae bacterium | reverse complement strand
GGAAGCGAATGATTTTCAGCAATGTCTATTTCCCCACCGTCCAGCCGCCATCAATCATCAACGCGCTGCCGGTGACCATCGCGCTTTCATCGGCGGCCAGGTAGAGCGCGGCGGCGGCGACTTCCTCGGGCCGCGCCATGCGTCCGGTCAATTGCGTGGCGGCCATGTCCCGGCAGGCTTGTTCAGGGTCGGGATACTCTTTCAATCGCGAAAGGACGAACGGGGTCTCGACGCGGCCGGGACAGATGCAGTTGAAACGAACGCCGGTGTGCGAATGATCCAGCGCGAGCGCCTTGGTCAGGCCGACGACGGCGAACTTCGTCATCGTGTAAGCCAATCGGTCGCGCACGGCGACAACGCCGGCGACGGACGCCATGTTGATGACGCTGCCGCGTTTCCGCTCCAGCATCGCGGGCGCGAACGCTTTGCAGCAGTTGAAAATGCCGCGCACGTTCACTGCGTAAAGACGGTCACAATCCGCCGCCGTCGTGTTGGTCAGTGTGCCGACGTGGCCGATGCCCGCGACGTTGACGAGCACATCCAGCGTGCCCACGCGCGCCGCGGCGGCTGCACAGGCCACCTCATCCGACACGTCGAGCTGGAGGAATTGGCCGCTGATTTTCGCGGCGACTTTTGCGCCATTCGTTTCGTCGTGGTCGGAGATCTACACCTTCGCTCCGGCTTGCGCGAAGATTTCAGCGATGGCTGCCCCGATGCCGGAAGCGCCACCGGTGACCAGCGCGGTTTTGTTTTCGAGATTGAACATGATTGAAAAACAGAAAGCAGAAATCCATTTCCCGCCCCATCCATTTCAGCTTTCTGCTTTCGCAATTTCTGCTTTACCCCGCCGCCGGTAATCTCTCGGGCTAACGTGAAAGCGTCTGGCAAAAACGGTAGCAAAGTACTGGCTGGAACTGAAGCCGTTCTGGAAGGCGATTTCGGTCACCGAGGCGGCTGGGCATTCCTTGAGTTGACGCGCGGCGTGTTGCAACCGGCATTGGTTCAGATACTCCACCGGGCCGTTGTTCACGAGTTTCCGGCAATATGCTGAGAAGGCCGTGATGCCCATGCCGCAGTGCGCGGCCATCTTCTCCAGTGTCCAGGGCTGGCCGCTTTTCGCGCCGTTGCCGGCCAGGTCGCGGAGGAGTAATTCCACTGTGCGGCGGCGCGAAGTGAGTTCGGGGTTGGGTTGGGTTTGCTGTTCGGTCAACGCGGTGAGAATGCCGAGCAGCAGTTGATTGAGCAGCATGAGCATTCGCGACTCCGTGTGCGGCTCCCGCCAGCGCAGCACACAGTCGGACAGCCCGCGAAAGCTGGCGGCGATTTCAGGCGAGGAATCCCAGACCGGGTTTTCGTTGCGACGCAGCTTGAGTGCGAGTTCGGCTTTGTCAGCTCCAGTCAACATCAGCCAACGCGGCCAGCGCCAGTCCTGGTTCGGACGACGCACCCCCACGTCGAGTATGAGCCAGTGCATTTTCCCCCGGCCGATGTTGGGCGCGCCGAGCTTGTGCAACTGCCACGGGCGCGTGATGGTAAAGTGGCCGGCGCGAAGTTCAAAATTCTTCGTTTCGACGGTAAAAGCCATGGTGCCGGTTTCGAGGTAGGAGATTTCAATGCCTTCGTTCCGGTGCGGCTCCAGCCCCCAATCCTGCGGCGTGGTGCCGTTCCAAAAGCCGATGCTGTTGATGTTGGGCAACTCGCTGGAGTCGAGCAGCGTGCCGGGATAATGGCCTTTGGTGAGCGCGTGCAGTTGGATCTTCCCGCCGCGCATGGCGGCGAGCTGAGGGGCGCAGGAATCTATCCGCAGGCACGACTTCCTGGCGCGATAAATGGGTTCAACGGCCGCAGGCACGGATGTTCAATATCATCCGTTGAATAATATCGCAATCTTTCAAATGGCCACTCTGCTAGTCTGCCAATGTTCCATCGCCCGAAATGAACAAATGAACATCCGCCCGCCAATCATGGATACGAGCCCCAACCATTCGCCAAACTGTTCGAACTTTTTCCGTGCGGTTCGGAAACCAATGCGTGGCGCCTTCACGTTGATCGAGTTGCTGGTCGTTATCGCCATCATCGCCATTCTTGCGGCGATGTTGTTGCCGGCCTTGAGCAAGGCCAAACTGAAGGCGACGATGGCGACCTGCCTCAGCAATCAGAAACAGCTTGCCCTCGCCTTCACCATGTATTCGGGAGACAACCGCGAAATGTTGCTTCCCTACACCAGTGGCGCGATGACTTTCAACGGTGCCGGGATCTACTCGGCCACGGACATTCCGGCCGGCACGCCGATCGACGTGGCGGAACAGCAAACCAAAAACCAACTGAAGGGCAACTCGCTGTTGTATCCCTATGCCAGCAACCCCGACGCTTATCATTGTCCGGGGGACCTCCGTTACAAGCGGCTTCAAATCGGTTCCGGATGGGCTTTTGTGAGCTACTCCAAGGCCAACGGCATGAATGGCCTGGATTGGGGTGGGCAGGTTCCATATACGAAAGCATCCGCGATCAAGATTCCCGCAATCTCCTTCACATTCATCGAAGAGGCCGATCCGCGAGGTTACAACCAGGGCACGTGGGTGATGGATGACTATCGCTGGGTGGATCCTTTCGCCATCTTCCACGGCATCGTCAGCACGTTTTCCTACGCGGATGGTCATTCCGCATTCCGCAAGTGGACGGATCGCGGCACCATCAAGGCCGCCACCGATTCGGCCAATGGGATGTCCAGCTTCTACTGGCCGGGTGGCAGCAAAGCCAATCCCGACTATGTGTGGACCTGGGACAAGTACCGCTTCCAGTCCTGGGCGCCGCTTCCTTGAATTGCTGCGCTCAGGCATTACCCATGAAACCAACCTTGTCGCTCGTTGATTCGCCAACCCAACGGAAACCCTTTTGCAAGCCAGCCCAAACAAATTCCTCATTGACTTGACGAAATTTAAAACAAAAACCAAGAATCATGAAAACCAAAAACCTCCTGCAGTTCATGGCGTGCGCAATGCGCAAGTGCCTTCTCCTTGTCCCATTGACGGTCCTGTGCATGTCCGCTTTCGCGGGCCCTGGAACGATCATCTCCTACTGGAACTTCAACGACGCCAGCAACCCCACCCAAGCTGTGGCCACCGTTGGTGGTTTCGTGGGCTACTTTACCAATAACAACACCACCGCTGATTATGCGACCAACAACCCCGTCTATACCCCAGATGGCGGGGGCTACACGGGTTTGCCGGGGGATCGCGCCCTGTATTTTGGTACGGACCAGAATTATCGCCTCATGCGTTCCACGGACATCGCGGCGGCTCTGAATGTTGCCGCTGCCGCAGACACTATCACTATTAGCTTCCGACAGAAATGGACCAACGCGACGGCCAGCAGTTCGTCATTTTGGTTGACCTCACCTTCCGTGAACGGAAGCCAGAGAGGTTTTCAAGCGCACGTTCCCTTTGGCGGCAACACTGTTTATTTTGACACCGCCGGTTGTTGCGCTGTGCCCGGCCAACGCCTCAGTGGCGCGGTCGCCGTCAATTACCAACAATGGCATCTCTTCATTTTCGTCAAGAACGGAACCACCAAGCAGATCTGGGTGGATGGCACCAAAGTGTTGGAAAACACGGGTGTCACCCCTTTCGCTGTGGATTTCACCGAACTCCTCGTGGGGGCTGCTTTCGTTATGGGCTTACCAACGCCCGGGGTTGCCAATAACATGCGCGGCCACATTGACGACTTCACCGTGTGGAATGGAGGCTTGACGCCGGCTCAAATCGCCTTGCTGAACGGTGGGATGACCCCGGTTCAGGTGGCGTTAGACAGTGACGGTGACGGCATGCAGGATTGGTACGAGGATCTGAACGGCTTCAACAAGAACAACGCGGCGGACGCGGCGCAGGATGCCGACGGTGATGGGCTTACCAATCTTCAGGAA
>CAZNOE010000478.1:3655-5087 GCA_964574525.1 uncultured Bifidobacteriaceae bacterium | reverse complement strand
GGTGTTGATGTTGGGAATGGCCGGGCTTTTTCCGCAGGACAAACTCGAACAGATTCGCGCCGCCAGTGACATCGTTGACGTCGTTGGCTCGTACCTTCCATTGAAGCGGGCGGGGGCGAACTGGGTTGCGCTCTGTCCGTTTCACAAGGAAAAATCTCCGAGCTTCAACGTCAATCCGCAGCGGCAAATCTTTCATTGCTTCGGCTGCCACAAGGGCGGGGACGTGTTCACCTTCGTCAAGGATTACGAAAACATCGGGTTTATGGACGCCGTGCGGCGGCTGGCCGAACGGGCGAAGATTCCAATTGAGTTTGAAAAAGGCGCTCCGGATCAACAAACGCGCCACATCAAGGAACAGCTTCTTCAACTCCACGAGCAACTCACCCAGCGTTGGCAGACCGCGTTGACCAACGATGCGGCCGGGCAAATCGCGCGTGATTACCTTGCGCAGCGCGGCGTATCAGAGGAAGCGGTGAAGCTCTTTCGGTTGGGCTATGCGCCCGATCTGTGGGACGACACGGTCAATTGGGCGAAGAACAAGGGTCACGAGTTGCCACTCGTGGAGAAGGCTGGGTTGATTTTGCGGAAGGAAGGCAGCGACCATTATTACGACCGGTTTCGCGGGAGGCTCATCTTCCCGATTTGCGACGAGCAGGGGAGAGTGATCGCGTTCAGTGGCCGCGTGCTTGCCGGTGACGAAAAGACGGCGAAGTATGTGAACTCGCCGGAGACGCTCATATTCACGAAGAGCAAAGTGTTCTTCGGCCTCGACAAATCGAAACGCGCGGTGCTGGACGCGGGCTTTGCCTTGGTGTGCGAAGGCCAGCTTGATTTGATTGCCTGTTTTATGGCCGGAGTTCAGCACGTTGTAGCCCCGCAAGGAACCGCGTTCACCGCCGACCACGCTCGCATCATAAAGCGCTACGTGGATGAAGTAGTCCTTTGTTTCGATTCCGACGAGGCGGGACAAATGGCTGCCGTGCGTTCGCTCGACAGCTTGCTTGCGTCCGGCCTGGCCATTCGCGTGGCCGTCATTCCTGCGCCGCATGACCCGGACAGTTTCATCAAGGAGTTCGGTGCAGACGCGTTCCGCAAACTGGTGGAGGGCGCCGATGGATTCTTTGACTACCTGCTGAAACGGTTGTGCACGACGAGCGATGTGACGACGGACAAAGGGCGCCTGGCAGTATTGCGTGGCATGGCCGAGGCAGTCCTGAAAACCGGGAATGTTGTGTTGATTGACAAGTATGCGCAGAAGACTGCGCTGCGACTGGGTGTGTCACCGGACGCCGTGCGGGCAGAGTTCAAAAGAATTCCAAAAGCCAGGAGTACGACGGCGGGCGCGGAAACGGAGACGGTTGAATCGAAGCCGGAACCCGCCCGTCCATCGCCCCATGAATTCTGGCTGCTCAAACTGGTGTTGTTGCACGAC
>CAZNOE010000478.1:0-3555 GCA_964574525.1 uncultured Bifidobacteriaceae bacterium | reverse complement strand
CGAGCGAGGCGGAGCGGCTTGACTTGTTGCGCCAGCAGCAACAGTTGCGGCAGCTCAAGCGCCAGCCGATTACTCCGCTGCCAGATCGCGAATGAATGATCTCGTGCGGAAGGTGGATCTGTCTCGCGCCATGCCGGCTTGCAGGAGGCAAAGACCAAGAGCCTTGGGGCGGCCGGACGAATTTGAAGCTTATTTCAGACGCAAGCACATTGATTGCGTCTCAGAACAAGGGTAGGATTTCACCACGTCATTGCTCTTGTTTTGCCATGCAGAAGATTCGCTGTCTGAGAAGCATCGGAAATCCAACGCCGCGCACCGTCTCGCCGGAAGGCAATCGGAAGCTCGTCGAGCCATGAATTCGAAATCAGCCTCGTCGTTTCAGCCGCTGCTTCTGATCTCTCTGCTGCTCGCGTTACCAAGCGCCGTTTCGCTCCAGGCCACGGTGCTGTTCCAAGACGATTTCCTCACGGGCTGGAGCGTGGTTCAACAGCAGGGGGAATATTTCGGCGGCCCGTTGCGCTGGGAGTATGACCTGACCAACGCAGCCATAGTCGAGCAAAGCAATGTTTACACAGACGACGCATTGAATTCCCCCTCGGCGATCGCGCCGATGTTGATCAACGATACTGTGACCGGGGCGAGCTTTACCTATACAGCGAGGTTGACGGCGGGTGACAACGATGGATTTGGTTTGATCTTCGGCTATCAGGATGAGGACAACTTTTATCGCGTTATCTTTTCCAGGCAAGCCGACGCCGGCCGCGCCATCGGTTTTCCCTGGATCGGCACGACGGTTGATCGAAGAACGAATGGAGCGCTTTCTTACATCTACGGCCCTTCGGCCGGATTTACGAACACCACCAGTCGGCCATTCGATGTGACCATCGTCGTGGACGCGCTGAACCGTCTCACGCTGACGGTCGTGGACAATCCGACGGGAACGCCGACGCCCTACACATTGATCACGAGCCAGACTCTGCCCTCGTCGGCCAATGGCAAAGTGGGAGTGTTTACTTGGGGTATGGGTACTGGCTTTGCTCTTGTCGGCTTTCGCATCCAGAACTTGAACCTGTCGCCACTGGCCCTGGCCGGCAATCTGAACGACACGACGAACTGGACAACGGTCGTTCCGCCACGCGCGGTTGGCAGCAGCACGACGCAAAGTGGCAATCCGAACTGGCTGGTCACGGCGCGTGACCTTGGACCTTCGGGGATGATGGACGAAATGGGCGATTGCTTTCAGGGCAACGATGCCGCCGGACAAGTGGACTTCACCGGCCCGACGCTCGTTGCCGGCAGTGATACCTGGTCGAACTATGTCGTCGCCGCGCGCATCATCCCATTCGATGACGACGCGCAGGGGCTGGTGCTTCGGTACCGAAACCCCTCGAATTTCTATCGGATCGTGCTGCGGTCTCAGGTTTCCACCATCGGCCCGCAACCCGGTCTCTCGATTCAAAAGAACGTCAACCAAGTTTACACTGAGGTCTATCACGACAACCCGATAAAGTACAGCCCGGTGGCGGGAGTGCCATACGATCTCATGGCGCAAATGTCCGGCAACTCGCTCAGCGTCCTGCTCGTGGCGGACCCGGAAGGCGCGGCGCAGGTTTACAACTACGGGCCGTTCAACATCACCGGTGTCAACACCGGGAAGGTTGGTCTCGTCAGTTGGGCCATGTCGCGAACGGATTTCGATTGGGTGAGCGTGCAGGATGGAGCGTCACTGTATGTTTCGTCGCCGTTCGGAACTCCGGGTCCGGGCCGGGGATTGGGCAGTTATGCGCCGGGGACAGTAGTCAATGCTTTCGTTGGGCCGGCCACCGTCACGCCTGGTATCCGGCGCACGGCCACGGGCTGGATTGGCTCTGGTTCGGTACCGGCCACCGGAGTCGGGACGAATGTCAGTTTCAACATCAATACTTTTTCGGAGCTTCATTGGCAGTGGCGGTCCGAATTTCTGCTCACGATTTCCAACGGCATTGGCGGCACGGTCACCTATCCGCCCGGCGATTGGTTTGTGCAGGGATCAAACGTGACCGTTGTGGCCAATCCCAGCGCGGGCCACGCCTTTGCCGGTTGGACCGGAGATTCAGTGTCCAGTTCGCCGACGTTGATTCTCACGATGGACCAGCCGTACTCGATCACGGCCAACTTTACTTCGGACACCGACGGCGACGGTCTTCCGGATGAATGGGAACTTGCCTGGTTCGGCAATCTCAACGCCACCCCCGAGGGTGACCCTGATGGTGACGGGCGCTCGAACCGCCAGGAGTCGAATGACGGGACCAACCCGCTGGTCGCGGATATCCTCCGCATCGCAAACCTGCAGTTGGCAGGTGGCAACAGCATCCTGACGGTTTCGAACAATACCGGCACGCGGTACAGCGTTGAGCGCACCATCACGCTGCCAAACAACTGGGCGACTCTGGGGACGCTCCAAATCACGAATGCGTTCGCGTCCTCGCTGCCCGTGAGTGACAAGGCCTATTGGCGGCTGGCGCAACCGGCGCGGCCGGTGGATGTCCCCCCGTTCGTGCCGGGTTCGTGGACGCTGGCGGTGCTGCCTGATACGCAGATTTATTCCGAAAGTTATCCCGAGTTGTTCAAAGACCAGACCCGCTGGATCGTGGCCAACAAGGATCGCTACAATATCAAATACGTGCTGCATCTCGGGGACATCGTGAATGTGCCGACTGCCTTGAATCAATGGACGAATGCCAAGGCGGCGATTTCAATCCTCGACGGCCAGGTGCCCTACGCCCTCGCGACCGGGAATCACGATCACGGCACCAGCAGCGTGGCATCGGATCGAACGACGGTGGTCAACAACTATTTCCCGGTGTCGAACTATTTGTCCTGGCCGACGTTTGGCGGAACGTGGCAGGCCAATCGGATCGAAAACAGCTATCATTTGTTCAGTGCCGACGGGGTGGATTGGATCATCTTTTCGCTCGAATGGGGGCCGCGAAACTCACCCATTGGCTGGGCGAATCAAATCATCACAAATTATCCGAATCGGAAGGCGATACTGATCACCCACGCGTACACGTATTTTGACGATACCCGTTACGACTGGGCCACCAAAGGCGGCGCGCAACAATGGAATCCCCACAGCTACGGCAGTGCGAGTGACCCGGACGGCACCAACGATGGCGAAGAACTGTGGAACAAGCTCGTCAAGCTCCACTCAAACTTCGTGATGGTCTTCAACGGGCACGTGCTTAACGACGGCTTGGGCCGGTTGAGCGCCACGAATAATTTTGGCGGTGTCGTCCACCAGATGCTGGTCAACTATCAGATGAAAGCCTTGGGCGGCGAAGCGTTCTTGCGGCTCGTGGAATTCTTTCCCGACGGGAAAACGGTGCAGGTGAAAGCCTTCTCCCCGTACTACGGGACGTACAAGACGGATGCGGAAAACCAGTTTCAGCTTACTCTGCAACCTCCATTGCATTGAAGCAGAGGCCTGGCTCGGACATTTCACACGAATCGGGGAGCGCACGCCTCTGGCGTGCTGGCTGCGGCGTCGCGCCGCAACCTTCGTCACCCTGACTC
>CAZNOE010000477.1:0-5090 GCA_964574525.1 uncultured Bifidobacteriaceae bacterium | reverse complement strand
GTCATGCGCTCGGGCATGCCGAGCGCGGCCATCAGGTGTGTGACTTCCTTGTAAACACCGATGTAACGGTTGCGCGCATACACTTCCCTTTGCTCACAGACGACGACGTGATGATCGCGCAGGCTCAACTGAATCGCGGTCATCAACCCGCCAGGGCCGGCGCCGAGTATCAGCACGTGCCTTCGAGGAAGGTTGCGGTTGATTGACGGTGCGAACAATTTCTTGCGGTGTTGAAGGAGGCCATCCACCGAAAAACTAAGGTCGTCAAGGGAACGGTCGTCCGCCAGGAACTCGACATCGCCTGCCGGGCACGGCAGCATTGGCAGGCGATTCTGTATCGAGTCGAGGTCCATGTGGACCGCGTCGTATCTTTGCCCGAACTCGCGTGTTTCGAGCATGGCGCGCACCGAGGATGAAAGCGGGCTGCTGCGGACGATCGGTGCGTTGTGAAGGGTGCGCGGCGGAGCCTCATTCAGCGCCATGATCACAGACACGCCTGCTTCCATCACCGATCCTTGCGGGGCTGCGCTGGGCTTGTGGACCTTGCCAGCGTCACTGATCTGCCCGCGGATCGCCTGCCATAGCTCGGCGGCATCGCTCGCGGGGCTGACCGGGGTCAGTAATTGGAACTTTGTGTCTGTTGAGACGGGAGGGCCTGGCATAGCCGTGGATTTCAATAGATTTCGTGAGGGCAGGACAATAAGGCATTCACTGCTTGAGTCAGCGCATCAACCCGCACCTCCAACGGCAAAGTCGAGGCAGATTCAAAAGTATAGCTCACTCTGGTCTTGCGGTTGACGAGGAAAACCGCTTCGGACCAAATGGAGTTCGCGTGTTTCACGAGCGACGTGTCCGGGGGGGACTGGCCCAATTTATCAATCATCGCTTCGTTCATCTGCAGGCTGTGAAGCGCGAGATCAAGCACCCCTTCCTCGGCCGGCAGGTGATCAATCGTGGAGGAATCATCTATCGCGCAAACCTGTGCGACCCGCTCCAGAATGTGACTAATGACCGGCTTCACCGAGAGTGGGCCAAGATGATAGGCATAAAATCCTCCCGCTTCCCAGTCCTCGTGCAAACTCGCGGCCAGGGCGAACGGAGGTTGCCTTTCCAACCAGGCGACATGCGCGCGAATCTCTCTCGATTTCCTGTCACAATAATCCCGGTTCAAATCAATGCCCCCGGCATTCGCGCGCTGATTCGCGCGGAACCCCTCGGGATTCAAACACGGACAAATGTAAACGTTCCAATCCGCCGGCCATTGGTTTTGCCAGAGCAGATTAAGAATCGCCAATGGCGGGGCCGGTTCGTCTCCGTGCAAACCGCTCGAAAGATAAACCGATTTGGTCGCGGTGGGAGACAATCGCGACAAGGCTGCCAGCCGGCAGGCTTCCTCGTTTAACAACGGCTCACAGGTCCAGCCATGTTCCTTCGCCGCGCACAAGATTTCGTCCTGGAGAGCATCAATATCAATCGTTTCGCCGCAGTACGCGCCAGCGTTGGGTCCTCGCCGGGGCGCTTGGACAAATCGGGCCAGGGGGTGGCTCCAGCGAAAGGCGGCGAGGGCCTCTTCCGCCGAGGCATACATGGGAAAGAGCGCGCTGAACCCGACGATATCGAAGATCCCCTTGATGTAATTCCGGAAGCCAAAGAGGGCGATCTTGCCGTTGCAACTCTTCGTTTTTTTCAGAATTGCCAGCAAGACCCGCAAGCCCGCGCTGCTGATGTACTCCAGATGCGAGAGATCGAGCGCCAGGCGGATGTATCCCTTCTGAATCAGCGCCAGAAGTTTTTCCTGGGTCATGCTGCTGGTGTTCACGTCCAGCCGGCCTCGGAACTCCAACACGAGAGCCAGGCCCCATCGAGCCTCAACAATTTCCATACGTTTGCTCTGCTTCGGCCAAATCAGCGGACATAGATTTCAACGGGCGAACCGTACGAGTCCATCGAACCTTAATCAATGGGTCTTCTGCTGATCAACCAGTTTCTTCCGCAAGGACCGGCGAGTCGAGGATCAAACTGATCTTGAAGCGGAAGATTGCCTGGCGCAGAGTAGCGCGCAACCGAGAGTCTCCCGATGTTCCAACGCACAATGCATATCAGAAACGATGTTGCGGAACTCCAACGCACGAGTCAGGTCGTCACGGAACTTTTGGAATCCAAAGGGCTTGCTCCGCATTTCGTTCACACCGTCAACCTTGGTTTGGAAGAAGCGATCACCAACGTGCTCAAATACGGCTACGACGACGGCCAGGAGCATCAGATCGAAATCACGCTTCGCTTGACGGAATCGGAATTACAAATCGTCGTGGCGGACGATGGCCATGAATTCAATCCGTTGCAACAGCCGGAGCCGGACACAGGCAAACCGCTGGAGAACCGCGAGCCGGGCGGGCTGGGCATTTTCTTTTTGCGCAAGCTTTTTGACGAAGTGGAATATCGGCGCGAGGCCGAAAGGAATTCTTTAACCCTGCGGAAGCGATTGTCTGAGCTGATCGGCTGAATCTGCGCAAAGGATTTCTTGACAGCGGCCCGCCGGTTCTTAGAGTCGAACTCAGCATTCCTTTTCCGAACCGAACTAAACTTAACGTAATGATGCGGGAAGGCGTTATATGAAGCTTCTGAAAAGTTCCACACCCATCGGTTCGCATTTCAAGGGGCAGGTTGCATTTGGATTCCCCGTTCGTTCCGTCGTCAGCAAACAAATGCTTTGGCTTTTTGCGTTGTTGGTTTTGCCGGCGCCAAAGCTGTGCAGCGAACCCAGCAGCCCCAATGTTCAAAACTTGCCGGTCGTCGAAACGCGGGCAACCCACGCCAACGCCAGTTCGTCGCAGAGTGGTGCGGGCCCGGTGTTGCTCGCCGCGGCCTACGCCAAGTCGGAAACGGGAAAGAAGGAGACCGCCGCCAGCCCGGAGTTGAGCGCCGCCGACGAGCACAAGAAACTGTTTGCGGAGACCAAGTATCCTTCCGCGGCGACCTGTCGCACCTGCCACCCGGATCATTACCGCGAATGGTCGGTGTCACCGCACGCGTACGCGCAGTTAAGCCCGGTCTTCAATGCCATGGCGGGCGCAATCATCCTGCTCACGAGCGGCACCACCGGAGATTTTTGCACTCGATGCCATAACCAGGTGGGAATGAATCTGAACGAACCCGTCTTCATGGCGAACGCGGACCGACACCCGACTTCGCGTGAGGGAATTACCTGCGTCGTGTGTCATCGCCTGGAAAATGCCTACGGCAAGAACAGCGGGCGATTTGCCCTGGTGGAAGGCGACCTGCTTCAGCCCATCTATGGCCCGACGGGCGATGAGGAACTCAAGCGCGTTCTTTCTCTGCCGGAAACTTACCGGGTGGTGACCAACAAGAACGAGTCCGGACGCCTGATTCACACGGCCGTGACCAAGTCGCCCCATCTGACTCAGAATAAATTTTGCGGCTCCTGCCATGAGGTCACGCTGATGAACGGGTTTCGGCTTGAGGAAACGATGAGTTCGTTCAAGAACTCGCCCGCCGCTCGCAAGGGTTATCGGTGTGAAGATTGCCACATGGGCCGGATCCCGGGCAAACCCGACTCTGGTTTCGACGAAGCCCCGGCCGCCATCGTGGGTGGAGTGCCAACGAAACCGCGCCGGCGCACCAATCACATGATGGCCGGCCCGGATTATCCAATCGTTCATCCGGGCATCTTTCCACACAATGACAAGGCTGCGCAGTTGGCGACGATTCGGGAGTGGCTGACGTTCGATTACAAGGCGGGTTGGGGCACAGACGAGTTCGAGAAGAAGGTGGACAAGGATTACAAGTTTCCGCCGCGTTGGGCCTCCACCGATGACCGTTACGACGCCCGTGATATTCTCAAGGAGCAGTTTGCTCTGCTCAAGGAAGTCCACACGCAACGAGTGGCGCTCATGCGCGTCGGCTTCAAATTGGGCGAGCTGGTCGTGAAGCAGGCGAACGAGGACGGGCTGAAATTTGAGGTGGAAGTCAGGAACGGCACCGACGGCCACAACGTGCCCACCGGCTTCGACGCCGAGCGCGTGGTTTATTTGCAAATTAATGTGACCGACCCGAACGGAAAGGTGGTGTTCAAATCCGGCGATCTGGACCCCAATGGCGACGTTCGCGATCTGCATTCCACCTATGTCAACAACGGCGAGTTGCCGCTGGACAAGCACCTGTTCAGTTTGCAGTCCAGATTCATCACGCGCAACATCCGTGGCGGCGATCGCGAGCAGGTGGGCGCGGAGAATTTTTCGTTTGACCCAATACCATTCATCCGGCCTGAACCCTACGCAGTGACCCTCACTGGGCGGCCCAGTGGCGCCCGCGTGCAACGGCGCGGCATTGAGCCTGAGGGTGTGCGTTGGGCAAACTACCGCGTCAAGAAATCGGAACTCACTGGCCCTGGACCGTACAAGGTCAACGTCCGGTTCCTCGCCGCCATGGTGCCGGTGAACCTGATCAGCGGAATCAGGGTCGTGGGATTTGATTACAACATGTCGCCGCGCGAAGTGGCGGATGCGGTCCGCAACGGCCACATTCCTCTCTATGACAAAACCGTGACCGTGGCTTTGGACGGAAAGAAATCAAGGATCAATCTGGCTGAACAACCGGACAATGCCTCCGTCAATGAATATTACAAGTGAGCCGCTGGCGGGGAGCTTGATCAAGCTGCCTCTGGCATTGCTGGCGGTTTCACTGGCGCCATTGGGTTTGGCGGGAGAGCCGGAGTCAGCCAGCTCCAGCCGCTTCTCAGACAAGCCCGCGCCTTTGATGCTGGAAGGTTTTCCCGAACGCCCGCCGCCGTTGCTTGAATTGGGCGACAAGTTTCTTGGCCCGGGCAATCTCCAGCGCGGGTTCACGTTGCCGACTGGCGCGAACTGGACGCCGAACTTGTGGGTGTATGGCAACTACCGCACGGCGGTACAGACTTTCGCCTCCGGCACTGATCCACGGACCAGCGAATGGGCGAATCGGCTGGACCTTTTCGGCAACCTGCAACTCTCCGGCACGGAACGCATCCTGGTGGGCTTTCGTCCCATTGATCGGTTCGAAAACGGCGCGCAACGGTACAGCGGGTACAACTT
>CAZNOE010000476.1:0-5095 GCA_964574525.1 uncultured Bifidobacteriaceae bacterium | reverse complement strand
CTTCGCCCACGACGCGGGCGGATTGGTAGGTGGAGAAAATAATTTTCGCGCCGGCAAAGGGCGCGTCGAGAAATTCTCGGACGCTCCGGCGGTCGGTCGAGACGGGAAAGTCGAGGTCGGATTGCGGCGTGACAATGGCGTCGAGGTCTTGCTTCACGGTCGGGTCGGAGCAGACGCAAAGATAAGCGAGCGACGGCAGGCTGGTTTCGTGCAGCCATTCGTGGAGAGTTTGCCGCAGAAGCGCAAGCGAGGGAAGCAGGACGAGAATCGTTTGCGACTGCGTCCGTTCGGCAATCCAAAGCGCCACGAGTGTTTTTCCCGTGCCGCAAGCCATGATGCCGGTCCCGCGGTCGTGCTCGCGAAGCGCAGGCAACAAAACATCAAGCGCTTCCTGCTGGTGCGAGCGCGGTTGTTTCCTTGCCGTTGGCACCTGCGCCTGCGCCAACCAACTTTCAATTGCCCGGAAGTCGGATTTTTCCAAGCGGTCGAGGTCAGAACCGCGAATGCAAAAGAAGCCTTTGCGTTCGTTCATCACGGCGGGCAGGTCGTCGCAGTTGGTGAACAGCACGCGGCTGTGGATGCTGGCGCTGTCCGCCAGCCCCATGAACGTGGAAAGTTCGCGCCAAGTCAGCGGCTGTCGGCCTGATCGGAACTTGACCTGGTAAACGTCAAATCCGCCGAGAACGGTTTGCGCGACGCCGTCAACGCCGTAGTCGTTTAATGGCAACGCGAGTTTGCGGAGGACATCGGTTGGAACGGCGGCGAGCGGCCAGACTCGCGGCAAGTCGTGTCGGCGTTGCGTGGCGAGGTAAGCTTCAGCGAAAACTTCAAACGCGTCGCCTCGCGCCCGTTCATCCGGCAAAGCCGCGATGCGCGTTTCGAGTTCGTCAAAGGATTTCAACCCCGCGAACACACCTGCTCGCTGGTGCGCGCTCGCTTTTGGATGAAGCGGCTTCGACATGGCGGCAGCTTATCGCATGAGCAGGTGATTTGGAAAGCGCAGCGGAAATTCTGTCGCCTTTCCGTCTTCGCTCCGCGTCGCTAGCCTTGGGCTATTCGGGTTTTCAGCCCTGAAATTCGAGTGTTGCTGGGCGAGCAGCTGGTTGACGTAGAAGCCCGAGTGCGTTTAACTTTCAGCCATGACAGTCGAGGAAATCAAAGCGGCCATTCCTTCGCTCACTTTGGAAGAGCGCGCGGAAATCATCGCCGCACTCTCCGCGTGGCCGGACGACGATTGGGATCGGCAGATGAAGCGCGATGCCGCCGCGGGCAAGTTCGACGCGCTCAACCGTGAGGCTGACGCCGAACACGCTGCCGGAAAAACTATTCCGCTCAACGACGGACTCCGCGAATCGTGATCATCCCCAGCCGTGGAACGCCTGAATTTTGGCGGCTGTATCGCGCCCTGCCCGCGGACAAGAGATTGCTGGCCCAAAAAAACTATCGCCTCTGGTCCGCGAATTCTTCTCATCCCTCACTTCACTTCAAGCCCATCGGCAAACCCAACTGGTCCGCGCGTGTAGGCGACCATTATCGTGCTGTCGGCAAATTCTCGGGAAACATCTTTCTTTGGGAGTGGATCGGCACCCACGAGGAATACAACAAGCGGTTTTGATTTCGTTCGATTCCCACAATGTCACTCCTCGAAGTTCAAAACCTGAAAGTCCATTTCCCGGTGAAACACGGAGTGTTCAGCCGCGTGCGCGCGCACGTGAAGGCAGTGGACGACGTTAGTTTCAGCATCGCGCCGGGCGAAACGCTCGGGCTGGTGGGCGAGAGCGGTTGCGGCAAGACGACGTTGGGCCGCGCCATCGTGCGGCTGGTCGAGCCGACGGCGGGAAGCGTTTTGTTCGAGGGCGAAGACCTCGCGCGGATGAGCGGGGCGACGTTGCGCGCGCGGCGGCGCAAGTTGCAAATGATTTTTCAAGACCCTTACGGCTCGCTGAATCCGCGCATGACGGTGGAAGACATCATCGGCGAGGCGCTGGACATTCACGGGCTGGCGGACAGCAAATCAGCGCGGGCGAAGCGCGTGGCGGAGTTGCTCGCGGCGGTAGGGCTGGATGCGGCTTACGCGCAGCGCTATCCGCACGAATTCAGCGGCGGGCAACGGCAGCGCATTGGCATCGCACGCGCGCTGGCGGTCGAGCCAAAGCTCATCGTGTGCGACGAACCGGTGAGCGCGCTGGATGTGTCAGTGCAGGCGCAGATCATCAATCTGCTCCAGGATTTGCAGCAGCAGCACGGCATCGCCTACTTGTTTATCGCGCACGATCTCGCGGTGGTCGAACACATCAGCCGTCGCGTGATGGTGATGTATCTGGGCAAAGTCGTGGAACTGGCCGAGGCGAAAACTTTGTTGCGCGCGCCGAAACATCCTTACACACAGGCGCTGATTTCCGCCGTGCCGGAAGTTGACCCGGACACGAAACGGAAACGCATTGTCCTGCCGGGCGACGTGCCGTCGCCAATTCATCCGCCGAGCGGTTGCCACTTTCACCCGCGTTGTCCAATTGCCGAGAAGCCGCGTTGCGAGAACGAAGCCCCGCAGTTACGGGAAGTGACTTCAAACCATTGGGCGTCGTGTCACTTCGCGAAGTGAGTTGGAGTTCAAGCTTCAGCTTGCCGGATGCGGAGCCAACGGAGGCGGCTTGCAAATGTCCCAATGAATTTCAGCGAGCACGCAATCGTCTCTCTCCCATCTGTAACCTGACCGGCGCAAAGGGCGTCTCAGAGAGCGATGGAAACGATGAGGAAATCGGTGCGTACGCGAAAGCAACAACGTGGAAGCGCGTTCACTTTGATTGAACTGCTGGTGGTCATTGCCATTATCGCGATCCTGGCGAGCATGTTGTTGCCGACGTTGGGCCGGGCCAAGGAAACCGCGAAGAAGATTTCCTGTGCGAATAATCTTCATCAGCTTGGCGTATCACTGCGGGTGTATGTGGATGAGAATGACGGGCGATACCCGCCCCGGGTCCGGACGAATCGGTGGCCCACGTTGCTGCGCGACACTTATCGCGATTTGAACGTCCTGCGCTGTCCCAGCGATGGGCCCACGCCCGCCACTGGCACCAGCAACACGAACCTGTGGCCAGCGGATGCCTCTCCGCGGTCCTACATCATCAATGGCTGGAACGACTATTTCGAGACCGACCCGAGTGTGTGGCAGGAATATCGGAACGGTAATTCCACCATGGCGCTGAAGGAGAATCTGGTTCTTGAACCGAGTCAGACGATTGCCTTTGGTGAAAAGGATTACGGGTCGCAACACTATTACATGGATTTCGATTTTTACGACGATTTGCTGCAACTCGATCAAAGCAAGCATGTGGGCACGCGGAAAGATTCGCATGGCAACGGCGGCGGTGGGTCGAATTACGCCTTTGTGGACGGCAGCACGCGCTTTCTCAAGTTTGGCCGCGCGTTTGATCCGCTAAATCTGTGGGCGATTGTTCCGTCGGTGCGGACCATTGCGGTCAACATGCCGTGACCAAGTGCAGGCGCTGAATTGCCAGGCGGGCGCGAGCGCGACGCTTTTTGACGCGGGGCAGAACTTGATGCCGGTTTATCTCCGCGGGCCCGCGCGTGCTGTCGTTTTGAATTCGTGTTCGCCTTTGATGTCGCCGGTCTCAATGAAGAGGCGATAGGCGACTCCGGGTTGCAGCGGATCCGGCCGCGCTCCGGGAACTTTGGGGTGCATGCCCTCGATGTTCATGCCGTAAACGAAGGCCTTCGTCGGCACGGAGTTTGATTCCGAAACGAGGTGCCAGATCGGATGGGCGTATTTGTTGGTTGCCAGATCGGAGACCGGAATGACTTTGACCTCGGTGAGCTGGTATTTGCGATTGAATCCGAAAGAGACGGCGTTGACCGCCGGGTTTTCCTCGGTGCTGCGCCCACGTGTGCGTCTGGGCGGCGAGTAAGGCCGGATGGTATGCACAATCTGAATACTCTCCGAGGCGAACCAGTCAGTGAAATAGTAAGCGTAACCGCACAGCAACAAGACAGCGACGACGAGGAGCACGAGTTGTTTTTTTGGCATAACGGCACTGAAATGGACGCTGAGGTGCGGCGAATTATTCGAGCGCTGACGAATTTGGAAAAAGTTTGCGACACGGGTGGCGTGTCATCTGCCTGGTGTTGGGGTGGTTTGTTACAGGAAAACAAACAGAATTGAAGCCATGAATGAGCAAACAGAAGTCAAACCGGTGAACAGGATCCCATCCGCCCGCTGTGGGTTGCGATGCAGTGCATTTACCCTGATTGAACTACTTGTGGTCATCGCGATCATCGCCATCCTGGCGAGCATGCTCTTGCCGGCCTTGAGCCGGGCGAAGGAGGCGGGGAAGCGCATTTCGTGTGTGAACAATTTGCGCCAGATTAATATGTCGTTGCGCATGTATGCCGATGACAACAACGGCTATTATCCGCCGCGCAATACCACTCTCCGATGGCCGGAGCAACTGCGCGATGGCTACCACAACTTGAGTCTGCTTCGCTGCCCGACCGACGGGCTCAATCCCAAGACGTTCGGCACCGACCCGAATAATCGTCCTGCTGACGCAGCCCCGCGGAGTTATCTTATCAATGCGTGGAACGATTATTTTCAGGAAAATCTGGATGCCGGCGGATGGGCCGCTTACATGGCGGGCACCTATCCACGCGGCATGCGGGAGACGGCCGTGCCGCAGCCATCCACCACGATTGCCTTTGGGGAAAAAGAAACCGAATCCGGTCACTACTACATGGATTTTTACGAAGGCAATGGCAACGACGTGGATGAAGTCGAGCAAAGCCGACACACCGGCCTCGGACCGAAATCCCGCGGTGGCGGATCGAATTACGCCTTTGCGGATGGAAGCGCGTCGCTGTTGAAATTCGGCCGCTCGCTTTCGCCGATCAATCTGTGGGCCGTCACCGACACGTATCGCACCAACTACGCGACGTATTGAGCGGGCGGGCGTGAGAGGCTAAAGTCCCGGCTTCGCTCGGGTTCGTCGAAGTCCTTGCACCGTTTCGCGAATCGAAGAAGAGCAGGAGAAAGATGCGTGTTCACCGCCGGAAGCGATACACATGCACGTCAAATGGCGCG
>CAZNOE010000475.1:0-5113 GCA_964574525.1 uncultured Bifidobacteriaceae bacterium | reverse complement strand
TGAAAAAATGTGATCAAAACCACCGATAACGCGATGGAGGAGTAGTCGCGCGCACCATGGCCACTCCCATTAACATCCTGATCGTCGAAGACTCGGTGAACGACGCGCTCTTGCTTGTGGAAGCGCTGAAGTCCGCCGGCTTTGAACCCAAGTGGAAGCGGGCAGAAGCTCATCTTTGAACATGGGATTGGAATGAACATCACGCGAATCAAGCCATTTGTTCTTCCGTTCATCGTTGTCCTCGCTGTGGGTGTTTTCATCCTGGATCTGCGCACCCCGATGGGCTACGCGGATTGGATTTGTTACCCCTTGCTGATGTTGTTCTCCGTCTATGGGGGCGGGCGATACATCCAGTTTTTACTCGCCGCCGTGTTTTCCGTGCTGATGGCCGGCGGGTTCTTCCTCGCGGTGCCGGGGATTGATCCTTGGATCGCTGATATGAATCGTTTGATGGGAATCTCGATGCTCTGGCTCATGGCGGTCGTGCTTTCCGAGCGCAGCCGGATGCAGCAAGAGCGTGAAAAGGCGCTGAGAGAACTGACGGCCACGAACGACTCCCTCGCGTCGCTTAACCAGGTGACCGCCAACGCCATCAGCTCCCTGGACCTGGAAGTGTTGCTGCAAGTGCTGCTCCTCCGGCTGGTGGAGGTCATGCATGCCGACGCCGCGGTGGTGTTGCTCAAGGAGGACGGACATCTGGCGACCCGCGCCAGTGTCGGGCTTGAGGCCGCCGTGGCGGCAAAATTCTCCGTGCGCATCGGGCAGGGTTTCTCCGGGACCATCGCGCAGACCCTCAAGCCGCTTTACATCGCGGACGCTCAAAGCGACGAGCGCGTCCTTGGTCCATTCGCCAAACAACGCGGGATACGGAGCATGCTGGGCGTCCCGATGATACGCGGTGGAAAACTGGTCGGGGTGCTCCACCTAGACTGGGTTGAACCGCATCCGCTGCGCCAACCGGAGATGCAGTTGCTGGAAATCACCGCCGAACGCTGTGCCGTAGCCATTCTCAATGCGCAGTTGTTCGAGCACGTGAAACGCAGTGAGGAGCGGTATCACTCATTGTTCGAGAACATGCTGGGCGGATTCGCGTATTGCCGGATGGTGTTCGAGGACGACCGGCCACAGGACTTCATTTATCTCGAGGTCAACGACGCCTTCGAAAAACTCACCGGTTTGAAAAACGTCGTCGGTAAAAAAGTCACCGACGTCATCCCCGGCATCCGGGAGTCCAATCCGGAGTTGTTCGAGATTTATGGTCGGGTCGTGCGGACCGGCCAGCCGGAGAGATTCGAAACCTATGTGGCAGGCTTGGGCATTTGGTTTTCCATCGCCGTCTATCGCCCGGAAGCAGGGTGCTTTGTAGCCATCTTTGACAACATCACCGCGCGCAAACAGGCGGACGAGCAGGTTCGCGAAAGCGAAGATCGCTATCGTTCGCTGGTGGAAGAGTCGCCCGATGCGATCGGGATTTACCAGGATGGCGAACTCATCTTTGTGAATTCCACCGGCGCACGAAAGTTGGGCGCCCAGACCAAAGAGGAACTGCTGGGCCGGAAAACCGAACAGATGATCCACCCCGAGGACCTCCCGGACGCCATGGACCGCATCCGGCGCCGGCTGGGGGGAGAGACGGGGATGTACCCGGCCGAAATCCGCTACGTGCGGCTGGATGGCACGACGCTGCCCGTGGAAGTCAGCGCCTCACCCATCATCCTTGGCGGGAAACCGGCGGTGCAGTTCATCGCCCGGGACATCACCGCGCGCCAACGGGCCGACGCGCGGCTGCGCGATTCGGAGGCCCTGTATCATTCGCTGGTCGAGAACCTGCCCCAGCATGTTTTTCGCAAGGACCTGGCGGGCCGTTTCACGTTTGGCAACGGCCCGTTCTGCCGGAGCCTGGGCAAGCCCCTCGCCGAAATCCTGGGCAAGACCGATCTCGATTTCTGCCCGGCGGAACTCGCGGCGAAATATCAACGGGACGACCAGCGCGTGGTCCAGACCGGCCAGTCTTTCGAAGGGGAGGAGGAACATCAGCAGGCCGACGGCAAAACGATCTTCGTGAACGTCATCAAGACCCCGCTGCGCGATGCCGTCGGGAAGATCAACGGCTTGCAGGGCATCTCCTGGGACATCACCGGGCGCAAGCAACTCGAGGAACAATTTCGGCAGGCGCAAAAGATGGAGGCCATCGGCCAGCTTGCCGCCGGCGTGGCGCACGACTTCAACAACATGCTGGCCGTCATCCACGGCAATGCCGAAATGGCGTTGATGTTTGCCGATCAACCCGGCGACAACACCCGCGAATGTATCAACCAGGTCATCGCGGCCTCGGAACGCGCCGCCAACCTGACGCGCCAGTTGCTCGCCTTCGGGCGCAAGCAGGTCATGCAGTCCACACCGCTCGACTTGAACGAGGTAATCGGCAACCTGACCAAGATGCTCACCCGGATCATCGGCGAGAACATCAGCCTGGAATGCGCCTTCGCCACCCGCCTGCCCGTCGTTCAGGCCGACGTCGGCATGATGGAGCAAGTGCTCCTCAACCTGGTCGTCAATGCCCGTGATGCCTTGCCCCATGGCGGGCAATTGCTCATCAAGACCGAACAAATCAACGTAGATGAGGCTTATGCGGCAACCCATCCAGAGGCACACTCGGGCGAGTTCATCTGCATCAGTGTGAGCGATACCGGCACCGGTATCGCGCCGGAGGACTTGCCGCGGATCTTCGAACCCTTTTTCACGACCAAGGAAGCCGGCAAAGGAACTGGCCTCGGTCTGGCGACCATCTATGGCATTGTAAAACAGCACCAGGGCTGGGTCGAGGTCGCCACTCAACCCGGCGCAGGCACCACCTTCAGAATCTTTTTGCCGGTCATTTTATCGCCCGTCACGGAAGCGGCGGCCCCGCCGGCCGCACCGGACTTGCGCGGGGGCACCGAGACGATTCTGCTGGTGGAAGACGACTCAGCGGTCCGGCTGGTGACCCGGCGCATCCTCGAAGCCTTCGATTACCGCGTGGTCGAAGCGGCTACCGGTCGCGAGGCGCTGGCAGTATGGCAAAGCCGCGCGGCGGAAATTGACCTGCTGCTCACGGACATCGTCATGCCCGACGGCGTGACCGGCCGCGAACTGGCGGCAGCGATCCTCGTGGAAAAGCCGGCGCTAAAGGCCATTTTCATGAGCGGCTACAGCTTGGACACGGCCGGCAAGGGCACGGAATTTATCCGGCGGACCAAGAGCTATTTCCTGCAAAAACCCTTTTCGTCCCGTGTGCTCATCCAAACCGTCCGGCAATGCCTGGATGAGAAATAGACGAGAGGAGCGTGCAAACAAGATGCGAACCGTCGGCAACTCGCACTCGTGGATACCCCGAATGGTTGAAAAGCCCCCTCCTCGTTTCCGGCAAGTCGCTCGAAAGACACAGAGGGAAAACACCTCTCAAACCAAAAACAAACGGGCCATTATGCCAAAACTCGCGTGGTATCCCCGACTCGAAGCCGGCCAAGTGGTCTGCCTGACCAACTACCGCGCCAAAATCCCCACGCGCAGTCCCACGTGCGGCATCGGCGCCCCGAATAACTTACGGCAGTCTTTCCCGCAAGGCGGGAGAGGCCGCTTTTTCTCAACCAACCAGCGCCAACACCGCTGCTCTAGGAGGGCCCGCCTCCCATTGCACCCATTGCCCGCGCATAAATCCTTGTGCCCGCTGCCCGTTTCCGTAGAATGCGTGACATAACCCCCGGACTACACCCCTTTTGATGGCTGTATCTTTGAATATTTTGCTGGTGGACGATTCCGCGGCGGATGCGGAATTGCTCGTGGCGGAGTTGCGGCGTGGAGGGTTTGAGCCACGGTGGAAGCGAGTGGAAACCGAGGCGGACTTTCGCGCCGGTCTGGAGGAGATGCCGGACCTGATCATCTCCGACTATACGATGCCGGAGTTCGGCGGGCTGCGGGCGATGGACTTGTTGCGGGAACGCGGGTTGGATATTCCGTTCATTCTTGTTTCTGGCACGGTAGGTGAAGAGTTGGCCGTCGAAGCCATGAAGCATGGCGTGACGGACTATCTGCTAAAAGACCGGATCGGACGTTTGGGAAATGCGGTGGAGCGCGCGCTGGAACAGAAGCAGCTTCGCGACGAACGCGGGCGGATGCAGCAGCAGTTGGCGCTTCAGGCGACCGCGCTGGAAACCGCCGCCAACTCCATCCTGATCACGGACCGTACCGGCGCCATCCTCTGGGTCAATCCCGCCTTCACAAATCTGACAGGTTACACCGCCGACGAGGTCATCGGTAAGACTCCGCGCGTGCTCAAGTCCGGGAAGCACGACCAGAAGTTCTATCACAACTTCTGGCAGACGATTCTCAGCGGCAAAACTTGGCGCGGCGAATTCATCAACCGCCGAAGGGACGGAGGCATTTATTACGATGAGCACACGGTAACTCCGGTCAAATCGGAAGCGGGGAAAATCACGCACTTCATCGGCATCATGAACGACGTGACGGAGCGCAAGGGGGTCGAGGAGGCACTACGCGAAAGCGAATTGAGGTTTCGGCAACTGGCTGAGAATGCCAATGAAGTTTTTTGGATCGCGAACAAAGACGTCAGTCAAATCCTATACGTCAGCCCGGCTTACGAAAGGGTTTGGGGCCGCTCCTGCCAGAGTCTTTACGACAATCCGATGTCCTTTGCCGAGGCCATCTATCCGGCGGATCGCGAAGGCGCCCGGGCGTTCCTCGCGAAAGAGATACGTGGCGAACCCTTTGATGCCGAGTTTCGGATTGTTCGGCCAGACGAGTCCGTCCGTTGGATTCGTGACCGCGGCTTTCCCATTTACAATGAGCATGGCGAGTTCTATCGGGTGGCTGGCTTTGCCGAGGACATCACCGAACAGCGTCAGATGGCCGAGCAGTTTCGCCAGGCGCAAAAGATGGAAGCCATCGGCCAGCTTGCCGCCGGCGTCGCGCACGATTTCAACAACATGCTCGCCGTCATCCACGGCAATGCTGAAATGGGGTTGATGTTTGCTGATGAACCCGGCGATAACACCCGCGAATGCGTCAACCAGATCATCGCGGCTTCGGAACGCGCCGCCAACCTGACGCGCCA
>CAZNOE010000474.1:4414-5134 GCA_964574525.1 uncultured Bifidobacteriaceae bacterium | reverse complement strand
CATAATCAAATTCAAACAATAACAAATGAAAACTCGTGTCACACGTCTGCTTGTCGTCAGCCTGCTGTTCGCATTGGCTCAATTTCCGCTCTTCGCCGCCACCAACGTGGTCAAGATTGGCGATTATTTCTTCAATCCCACCAACATCACCATCAACTTGGGCGACACGATCGTCTGGAGCAACACGGTGGCAACCTCACACGACAGCACCAGCGACCTGGCCACCAACGTGTGGGCCAGCCCGAACCTGACTCCAACTACCCGCACGTTCGCCTTCACATTCACCAACACGGGATACTATCCCTATATCTGCGCGCAGCACATCGCCGCGCATCCCGAACAGACCGGCACGGTGAGCGTGGTCACCGGGGCAAACGTTGCTCCGACCGTGCTCATTACCAATCCGCCGAACGGAGCTGTCTTTGCCGCGCCAGCTAGTGTGACCATTCAGGCGTCGGCATCGGATGATGTTAGCGTAACGAACGTGCAGTTTCTGGTCGGCTCAGTTGTTTTGGGCAACGACGCGACCTCGCCTTACTCGGCGGTTAACAATGGCCTGCCGGCGGGCGCTTACACGCTTTCCGCCGTCGCCTCCGACAATCTTGGCGCGAAGGCCACGAACTCGATCAGCATCACGGTCACGAACCTGCTCGTGCCACCCAGCATTACGATCACCAACCCCGCAGCGGGCGCGACCTTCCAGGCGCCGGCAACTTTTGA
>CAZNOE010000474.1:0-4314 GCA_964574525.1 uncultured Bifidobacteriaceae bacterium | reverse complement strand
AGCAGTCTGGCGGCAGGAAGTTACACGCTGTCGGCGGTGGCCTCGGACAACTCCGGTCTGAAAGCGACGAACAACATCAGCATCACGGTTACGAACCTGCTCGTGCCACCCAGCGTTACGATCACCAACCCCGCAGCGGGCGCGACCTTCCAGGCGCCGGCAACTTTTGACATCGGCGCGAGCGCGTCTGATTCCGACGGGTCAGTGACGAACGTCCAGTTCCTCGTCAACGGCAGCGTCATCGGCAACGACACGACCTCGCCCTACAGCGCGACGGCCAGCAGTCTGGCGGCAGGAAGTTACACGCTGTCGGCGGTGGCCTCGGACAACTCCGATCTGAAAGCGACGAACAACATCAGCATCACAGTCACCAGCGCTTCACCGACTGCCGTCACCCTCTTGAATCCAACGTTCAGCGGCGGCACGTTTAGTTTCTCGTTCGCAACCCAGACCGGATACACCTACAGCGCACAGTTTACCCCTTCCCTCAGTCCAATCAGTTGGTTCACCTTCACGAACGTGATCGGCAACGGTTCGATTGTGCAGGTCACGGACTCCAGCTTGACCAATTCTCAGCGGTATTACCGCGTCGGCGCCCAGTAGGGAAACTCCGACCGTGGCTTGGATTTTCAGCCGCTCGACCAGTTCTTACTGGGTTTTATGAAAGCATTGCATCGGCTCTTCGTTGCCGGCCTGATTTGTCTCGTGGCCCGGTGTGGCGAGTCGTCAGTCAACGGAGAGTCTGCTGGCGAGTCGCGAACGAATGTTCGCACCTTCGAGGCGAGCGGCACGATCAAGCAGCTCAAGCCGGATGGAAAGACGGTGGTAATCCAGCATGAGGCCATCTCGAATTACATGGACGCAATGACGATGCCTTTTCGCGCAAGTCCTACGAACGAACTGGCTGGTTTGCAGCCGGGCGACACGGTGACATTCCGCCTGTCGGTCACCGACTCAGAAAGTTGGATTGACCAGGTGCGGAGGACGGGGCGAACTAACGCGCCAATCCTCGCCGATGCATCCGAAGCTGCGGCACAGCCCCCGGCCAAGCCCGTCAACGTTGTGGAAGGATTGTCTGCGTACACCTTCACCAATGAGTTTGGGCAGGCGATGAACTTTCGCCAATTCAAGGGACAGGCCATGGCACTGACATTTTTTTTCACGCGCTGCCCGATCCCCGAATTCTGTCCGCGGTTGACCAAAAACTTCGCCTCCGCGACGCGCAAGCTGGAGTCGCTGCCGAACGCGCCCACCAACTGGCATTTCTTTTCCATCTCATTCGACACGCAAGCAGACACGCCGGCGGTATTGCGGAACTATGCCAACGCGTACGGCTATAACTCGAACCGCTGGACTTTTCTGACCGCTTCTCCGGAAACCATCAATGCGGTCACCGGCAACTTTGGTTTCAAGTTCCAGCCACAAGACGGGCTGTTCACGCACAACTTCCTGACGGTGGTACTGGATGCGAACGGCTTCTGGCAGGCGGGTTGGCCCATCGGCGGCGACACGTCGGATAACCTGGTCCAAGAGATCACCAAGGCCGCGTCGGCGGCGAGACGTTGAGCCAGACAATCCTCAAATCAGACTTGGGCGCCCGGAAGCCGGACTCGTTTCCTCCAGACGCCAAATCTCCCGAGCGGGTCGGGGGTATGCTCTCAAAGCTGGCTGCATGGTTTTGCTTGCGAAACAGAAAGTTGCTGCCTCCCGCTTGACAGGCACTCCGCGTGCTTTATAGTCCGTGACAATCGGTACGTTAGAGTAAAAATTATGAAAAACAAATCATGTCTTGCACTCGCCGCCATCGCGGCTCTCTCCAGCCAGATTGCTTACGCCGACGGGGGTGCCGTTCATCAGGTGAAGCAGACCATCCCGGTGAAGATGGGAACGTCCGGCGGCAGCGCCTCGGACGCCAGCAGAGCCTTTTGTTGCGGTGGCACGCTGGGCGCGCTCGTGGTGCGCGACGGCGTATTGCATATCCTTAGTAACAACCACATTTTGGCCCGCGCCGGCAGCGCCACGAGCCTCGAGGACACGATTCAGCCGGGGCTCATCGACGTGGGCTGCCGCTCTGCCAACGCCAACATCGTTGGTGATTTCGCCGGGGATATCGTCCCGCTCGGCACCGCCAACGTGGATGCCGCGCTGTCCGTGGCGCGATCCGGCATGGTGGATACCACCGGCTATATCCTGGACATCGGGGTTCCTTGCTCGACTACGCAGGCTCCGACCGTGGGCCTGGCGGTCATGAAGAGCGGGCGCACCACCGGGTTCACCACCGGTTCCATCCTGTCCGTCAACACCAGCGTCTCAATTCAGTATCAGAAGGGTTGCAACGCCGGCAAAAAATTCACCGTCTCGTACGTGAATCAGATCCTCACGGGCCCCATGAGCGCCGGTGGCGATTCCGGCTCGCTGCTGGTCTCGAACGACGGCACGCCGAACCCGGTTGCGCTGCTCTATGCCGGAAGCAGCAGCACCACCATCTACAACCCCGTCGACGCTGTCATCAGTGCCTTCGCGACGGCCGGTTACCCCATCTCGTTCGTTGGCAATTCCTGCGGCGCCACCGCCTCCGGACCCGGTGCCGCCGGGGTGGCGGTGCTTTCTCCCGCTCCGGACGCAATGGGCCGCGCCCACCAAACAAAGGTGGAGCATGAATTCGACCTGATGAAACGGCCGGGCGTCTGGGGCGTCGGCATCGGCTCCGCCGAAAACGACCCGACCGAACCGGCCATCGTTATTTTTCTCGAATCGCCCGGAGGCACCATTCCCCCGTCGATTCCGAGGGAACTTGACGGCACCAAGGTCCGCGTGATCTTTACCGACCCGTTCGTCGCGCAATAACTGACTGATTGCTTTTTTGACATTGCGTGCCTCAACGGGGATCGGCGTCGGGGAGTGAGGGAGTCTGGCGTCCCCGGGGCGGCTTCGAGGCCGCAACCTGGCGAAGCCTGATTCTGGTCTTTCCGGTTCCGGGGCATGTGTTCGAATCCGGCATTGTTCTGGGCGGAAACAATCGGACCGCCACGACGGGTGATTTTGTCATCCAACCTGGGTTGATTGACGTAGGCTGCAACGCCGCGAGCGCCCAAAACGTCGCCACGCTGCGCCAGTTGAGTTCGCTGCCCGGCAACAACGTGGATTGCTCGGTGGCTCAAGTGATTCCCGGCATGGTCAGCGGAGCGATCCTCGAAATCGGCACAATCTCATCCACGACCGTTGGCGCCTCGATCAACCAGGCCGTCAAGAAGAGTGGGCGCACCACGGGACTGAGCAGCAGCAAGGTCAGCGGTTTGAACGCCACCGTCAGCGTTGCCTACGAAAACGAGTGCGCTGGCGGCGCGGCCTTCACCAAAACTTTCACCAATCAAATTGTGATCGCCAACAGTGGTAGCAAGTTTTTGAACAGCGGCGATTCGGGATCACTCATGGTGGAAAACGTGACTACCAATCCACACGCGGTCGGGCTCCTCTATGCCGGCAGCAGCACCGTCGCGATTGCCAATCCAATTGACCCAGTGCTCCAATTCCTTGGCGGCAAACTTGGCGGCACGGCGACGATGGTCGGTAACTAACTCCCGGGCCGTTTGCTCCGCATCAATCATGTTTCGGAAGCCACCCGTTCGCGTCATTGCGGGCGGGTGACTTCATTTTTCTGGTCTGCACTGGGTGGCGCGTTTTGTTTGTGGCTGACAGCCGGCTGCTCGCATCCCATGACACCAAACCGCTCGTCCCTCCCGCCGCGTGACATCAACGCTGTGCTGGCCGACCATGACGCCGAATTGCTGGCCATCCCTGGCGTCGTGGGCGTTTACGTGGGTCTGAAGGACCAAACGACGCCCTGCCTGAAGGTCATGCTCGCCCGAAAAGACCCCGGCTTGGAACGCCGTATCCCACACTCATTGGAAGGCCATCCGGTCGTCACGGAAGTCACCGGCGAAATTCGCCCGCTCAAGTAACCACCGCTCGTTCAGTCCCGGCCACAAAAGCGACCGGCAGTCGGCCGAAATGACCGACGATAGATTCAACATTACAATACAGAGGCCCTCGGCGTCTCCGCCGCTTCTCTTGAGCCAGATGGGATTTGTGAAGCTGCGCGCGCAAGAGTGAATTCGCCAGCATTTTTCCTGGAACAATTCGCGACGCGTAACCTCCTACACCCTGAAGCACCGTGACGAAGACATGCGCAGACTTGTGTGCAGATCAGTTCTTGAGACGGTCTCCATTCCTGCCGGTGGCCGGATCAATGGACGCGGGTTTGCCGGTTCGAGTCTGGTTGTGCTTCCCTGTCTCCCTCCGCCGGAAGATGGG
>CAZNOE010000473.1:0-5138 GCA_964574525.1 uncultured Bifidobacteriaceae bacterium | reverse complement strand
TTGAACGATGACGCGTTTGTGCAGCAAAATCTGGAATCCTGGCTGGCGTGAGAGGGGTTGCCCTTTTCATTAACACCCTGCTTCAGCGGGGTGTTTTAAGCCGGACCAAGCCCCGCAACCGCTTCAGCGGTTTCCCGTGCGCAAGCAAACCGCTGAAGCGGTTGTGAGGTCGAGCAGCCGCAAGCACCCCGCTAAAGCAGGGTGTTAATGAAACCCGAATCGCGACCGTGCAATACTGGGTTGCGCCCCCATACGTGTTCACAATCAAAGAAACATTGCCGAGGCAGTCGGTTGCTGCCACCATGTTGGCTGATTCTGCATGAGCATCGCGTCGCCAACTGTCGAGCCGCGCCCCGCCGAGACCAATCGGTCAACGCCCGCACCGGCTGCGCGGGATTTGCCCCAACCGGTCGTGCGCCCGAAGAAATCGGCGTGGAAGTTGTTCCGCGAAGTGCTCGAGCACGGCGGGCCGGGTTATCTTCAGTTCGCCATCACGAACATTTGCAATGCGGATTGCGATTTCTGCGGGTTCGCGCGCTCGAAGTTTGACTCGAAAGCGCGTCGCAGCGTGACGCTCAAGGAAGCGCAGGACGTGGTGGACATTGCCCTGAAAAACCACATCGGCTACCTGCTGTTTGTCGGCGGCGAGCCGATGGTGCATCGCGATCTGCGCGCCATGACGCGCTACGCTGCTGAGCGCGGAATTCATCCGATGATCTGCACCAACGGCGGCCTATGGACCGAGGACAACATGCGCGGTTTCACGGACGACGGCTTGAGCAGCGTCATCATGTCCATTGACGCGCATGACATCGGCAAGCACGAGAAGAATCGCGGTCTGCCGGACGTTTGCCGGAAAATCAAAAAGGCGAACGAGTTTTTCCACGGCGCCGGCATCCAGACCACCGCCAGCATCACGGCGAGCCGGTTGATCGAGGATTTCGACAAGCTGCCCGCGTTCCTCGAAACGCTCGGGTTCAAAAGCTGTACGTTCAGCTATCCGCTCACGTCGCTGGCGAGCAGCTACCTCAGCTTCAGCGACAGCGGTCTGGTGAATTTCTCGAAAGACGAACTCATCGAGCTGTTCGAGAAGATCAAGCGGATGAAGGAGCGCAGCCATTTCCCGGTCGTGAACCCGACCGAATCGTTGACCGAAATGCAGCGACACCTGCGCAAAGAGCCGGAGAAGTTCGGCTGCCTCGGCGGGCACAAGTATTTCTATCTCGACTGGAAACTCGATCTCTACCGCTGCCACTTCTGGGAGACGCCCATGTGCAATGTGTATGACTGGGACGAATCCAAGCTCGTCCGCGACGGCTGCACGCGCTGCATGATTGACTGCTACCGCGACCCGAGTGTTCTGCAGCGCGTGGCCATCAACGCCAGCGACGCGTGGCAGGCGACGAAACGCGGCCAATTGCTTACGGCGGCCAAACACGTCTTCGACTCGCGCAATCTGACTTCGCTCAAAGCTGTTTGGGAAGATCGCAAGTGGATCGGCGGGGTGTAAAGGTCCGCGAGATATTTCTTGTGCGCTGCCGGGGTGCAGAGTAGAAAGGGGCAGAATCAGAAGCTGATCGGTTGGTGCGTTTTTCCTTGCGCAGCCAGCGCTTTTACCGGGCGGTGTCGCAATGAGATCCACGCATTTTCACGGCATCCCGGAATAATGATTTCGACTCGCGCAATCTGACTTCGCTCAAAGCCGTTTGGGAAGATCGCAAGTGGATCGGCGGCGTGTAATTGGCGCCACGCTGCTGGATCGAAGCGCGGGACTGCGGCTTGCGCAACAGTGGGTAGGAGGGGTAAACTGACCCGATTGAAAACGGCTGCCCCAATCGCAAAATGAAGACGCTGGCAAAGCGAAAAACGCCCACTGCGAACGGTTCGAGCCGTGATGATGAGGCATCGCTTCGGCTGAGGAAGGCTCAAACCACCCAGACAAATCCCGCGTGGTTGCGCGAACTGCGCTCCCAGTACACTGAAGACGTCTCGCGGCGGACATTGGAAATCAACGAAGCGTTTCCAGCCCTCAAGGGATGAATCTGGTTCTGTTTACCTCCGTCGCCGCACGAACAGTTCCCAATCTGGTTTCCCTCCAGCATCCCGCGTTGGACTTCCTGCCCACAGTTCTGGTTTGCCCGCTCAAATCTGGCGAAACGGTCACCAATGTGCGCACGACGTTGAAGTGGCGAAACAGCGAATTCACGGTCTTGTGCGATCTCGCCCGCCCGGTAAATCGGCAGGGCCTTCATCTCGTCGGCGAAGTGGATGCGGAAACCTCGCGCCAGATCATGGATACTTTTCTGAAACTATTGGCTCTGTAAAAAATCTGGCCGCTGGGCGAAGGGCGTGTTGACTTCGCTCAAAGCGGTTTGGGAAGATCGGAAGTGGATTGGCGGCGTTTGATTCAGACCCTCCCCGGCTAATTGGCTTGTCCGCTACTCCCGACCGAATAGGATTTCCGCCAGACCTGTCCTTTGCATTATCGTGACGGGATTTGTTGCTTCGCGCGGAAGCAAACCAGTGCGGTCCGAGTCTATGACAGCCGGCCTTGTTGAGCGAATTGTTGGACCAACGGTGGGCGCAGCCTTTGTGTTGTTCGCCATAGTCAGCCGCTCCGCCGCGATTGATCCTTCGGTCCTCAACTCGCAACCGTCAACCAACCATTGGTCGTTCAAGCCCGTTACGCGGCCGCAGATGCCCGCTGTCACAGGTCGAGAAACGCACGTCAGAAATCCCATAGACAACTTCATCGTCGCCAAGCTCGCAGAGAATAAGCTCAAGCCCTCACGCGAAGCCGACCGCCGCACACTGGTTCGCCGGCTTTATTTCGACCTCATCGGCTTGCCGCCGACGCCGGAGGAAGTGCGCGCGTTCGAGCGGGACAAATCGCCAGAAGCCTACGAGCGACTCGTGGACAAACTCCTCGCCTCGCCGCGTTATGGCGAGCGCTGGGCGCGGCATTGGCTGGACGTGGTGCGTTTTGCTGAGACCACCGGCTTCGAGGTGAACACGCCTCGCCCCAACGCCTGGCCTTATCGTGATTACGTGATCCGCGCCTTCAATGAGGACAAGCCCTACGATCGCTTCATCCTTGAACAGATCGCCGGCGATGTGGTCGGTGAGGATGTGGCGACAGGCTTTCTGGTCGCCGGCCCGGATGATCTGGTGAAAAGTCCCGATCCGGTGCTCACCTCGAATCAACGCGCGGACGAGTTGCACGACATCGTGAGCACCACGGGTAGTGCGTTTCTCGGCCTGACGGTCGGATGCGCGCGCTGTCATAATCACAAGTTCGATCCGATTCCGCAGACGGATTATTACGCGTTCAAAGCCGTGTTTGAAGGCGTGAAGCACGGCGAACGTAAGTTGAAAACACCGGAATCCGAGGCGCGGGAAAAGGAGTTGGCCCAACGCCGCCAGCGCCTCGCGGAGATCGATGCCCAACTCTCCGACTTCGAGCCGATGGCCCAAGCGGCTGTAGTGGACACGAACGTTTTGCGCGCTCCCGTCAACGCGCGGCAAAACACGGAGCGATTCGCCTCCACCGTCGCGCGGCGGTTGCGCTTCACGGTAAAACAGACCAGCGACGCCGAACCGTGCATTGATGAGCTGGAAGTTTACACCGCCACCATTCCTGCGACAAACATCGCTCTGGCCAGCGCCGGGACCAAGACAACTGCGTCGAGCGTTTTTCCCAATTCGGAAATGCATCGCCTCGAACACATCAACGACGGGAAGCATGGCAACAGCCGGAGTTGGATTTCCAACGAACGCGGCAAGGGCTGGGTGGAACTCGAGTTCCCCGAAACGGTCACCATTAACCGCGTGATTTGGGGCCGCGACCGCGAGCAAAAATTCAGCGACCGGCTGGCGACGGACTACCGCATCGAAGTGACGACCGGCTCGAACGATTGGCATATCGTCGCGTCATCGGCGGATCGGCGACCGTACAAGTCGGGCGCAAAAGAGGAGCCGGTGGTGAGTTTGGCCGGACTCAAGCCCGAGCAAGCCGCCGAGGCGAAGAAGCTCTTAGCCGAACGCAAGGACCTGGAAGCGCGCATTGCCGAGCTTGCGAAGGCGGCGATGATCTACGCTGGCACTTTCGCCGAGAAGCCAGACCCAACATATCGGTTACACCGAGGCGATCCGATGCAGCAACGCGAAGTGATCGCGCCGAGAGCGCTCGGCGTCATCCCGGTGAAGTTTGATCCGAATCCCGCGCGTTGCCGCCGACGTGAGGAGGCGGATGCTCCGAATGCTGGTGACTCGGTCCGCCTCCTCACGTCGGCGGCCACGGAACTGACCGAAAACCAACAGCGTCGGCTTGCCCTGGCTCAATGGATCGTTGACCCGGCGAATCCGCTCACAGCTCGCGTGATGGTGAACCGCCTTTGGCAATACCACTTCGGCGAAGGTCTGGTGGCAACACCGAGCGATTTCGGCGCGAATGGAGCACGGCCCACGCATCCGGGGTTGCTCGACTGGCTGGCGGCAGAATTGATCGAGCCGACTCCGGCGAATGACGAAATCCGAATGACGAATGGCGCAGCGGATGCCGGTTCCCATTCGTCATCCGTCATTCGTCATTCGGTCCGCCCTTGGTCCATCAAACACATCCAACGTCTCATCGTCACCAGCGCGACCTATCGGCAGGCGGGCGACGCGCGCAAGGAAAGTCTCGCGGTGGATGCCGGTTCGCAATTGCTCTGGCGATTTCCGCCGCGCCGTCTCGAAGCCGAGCCGATCCGAGATACGATTCTCGCCGTCAGCGGCAAACTGGATTTGAAGATGGGCGGCCCGGGCTTCAGTTTCTTCGAGCCGAACGACAACTACGTCCGCGTCTATGCGCCGAAGCAGGAATTCGGCCCCGAGACTTTTCGCCGGATGATCTATGGCACGGTGGTGCGCCAACGGCCTGATGGCGTGTTCGGCGTGTTCGATTGTCCCGACGGCGGGCAGATCGCGCCGAAGCGCACGCGTAGCACGACACCATTGCAGGCGCTAAACCTGTTGAATAGCGGCTTCATGATGCAGCAGGCGGGATTCTTAGCCGAGCGACTGGAAAGAGAAGCGGGCAATGACGCGAGGGCCCAGGTGCGCCGCGCCTTCGCGCTCGCCTTCCAGCGTGAGCCGGA
>CAZNOE010000472.1:0-5224 GCA_964574525.1 uncultured Bifidobacteriaceae bacterium | reverse complement strand
CCGACCGCGACGTTGAACGCCCAATTCGACAGGCTCTTGTAAACGAAATGGTTTTCCGCAATGACGGCGGGCGCGTGCCAGAAATCAACGGGCGACTTCTCCGCCAACCGCGATTGTCGTGCTGCACGCGGCTCCGGCGGCGCTTCCAAGACTGCCACGTTGTCGCTGAAGGAGTTCACGGTTTCAAAATATGTTCTGCTATGCGTTTGGCAATGGGCCCACCCTTCGGATTTCCGGCCGCAAAACACAGAAGGTAAAGCGGACAATTGGACGAGTTCACGAGCGGCAGTGGGTTCTCTGCGACATGCGGGAACGCGGTTTTTAGCCGCTTCACGAAGTAATCGGCAATCGCCGAATAGTCGGCGCGCTTCACGGTTACCTCCGACGTGCCGCCAAAGAGGTCGTCGGTCTTGTATTTTTCATAGAACGCTTGATACCAGTCTGGTTCGCCGAACATGAGATTGAGACGTTGTCGCCAGCCGGGCGAAATCTGTCCGTGTTTCGGTAGCATCCGATTCACCGCGATGCCAAGCGGAAACAATAGCCACAGGTCAATCGCCTTCGTTTCCGCGATAGCACAGATCGTCGTCCAAGTGACTTGCATCCCGAATGGATCAAGGAAAACCACGGCGCGACGACCGGATCGAAGCCAGTCCACGCTCTTGCAGAGCGTGACCAGATATTGATTTGATTCATCGTTGACCGGCTTGATGCGAGGAGCAAATTGCGGGAAGTCGGCTTTGAGTTTGCGCAACTCCGCATGCCGGCTTGGGTCGCGTTCGACGAAAACGTAATGGTCGAATGGCCGGGGAATCTGAAGGGCGATTCGGGCCGAGCCGTCCAGAAATTCGCGTGTGTCGGGCCGGACAAGGTCGTCAAACAACGGCGATGAATACTCCGGTTCGGCCTTTGGAGTGTTGTAGCCAGTGCCCGCAAAGGCATCAATGTAGTAGCGCGTGAACGGTTGGTTCTTTAACGCCTCTTGATAAGCGACAAGGTAATCGATTTGATTCGAGGCGTTCTTCCGTCTGCTGCTGAATATTTGCGCGGATTCGGCATCCGGCTCGCCACCGTGCGGGTTGAGCGTTGAGGGCGTTCGGAAACCGTGTGATCAGCGGCGTTTGTCCCGCAACGCAAAGTCGAACAAGCCCGACTCAGTTGCCTTTGCCTTAGCGTGCAGATGAACCCACTCCGCCAGGTTCGAGATTTCTGGAAGTTCGTCCGAAGGCAGCGCCGTCGCGCCAAGTTTGAGCAGTTCCTCGTTCCCGCGTGGCACGCCGTCGCCAGCGCGCACCAGCACTGGACACCAGCCGGCCTTCAACGCTTCGACCGCGCCCGCCCACGTCCCCCCCGTTTGATGGTCGCTGCTGACCACAACCGCGAACTCGGCCAGGCCGTAAATCAACTTGTTGCGGCCCATCGCCGCGCCGACGGAGAAGCCAGCAGTCGGCGCGTAGGGCGTGAGCAGGACCAGTTTGTCGTCGCTCACGAACCCGCGCACGTCCGCCTGACGGGCTGTGCGTTCCAGGCTGTCGGCCAAAGCGCCGAATGCAATGCCTTCTGCTTCGAGGGCGGCCTGCATGGCGATGCGATCCGTCCCACGCGCCCCGCCGGAGACAACCGGCAGTTTTACGCTGACGGCTTTCGCCCCCACCTCACGGGCAAACGCCGCGCCCGCTTCGTCAATGTTGCGCGAGCCGACCACGGCCACGCCGGTGCGTTGCAGCAATCGGATGTTACCCGCGCCGAAAAGCACCGTTGGCGCTTGATGCTTCAACGTGTCGCGCAAATGCGACGGGTAAACTTCATCCAAACGAGTAACGGCCCAGAGGCCGCGCTCGCAAAGGTTCTGCAGTTCGACCGAAAGCTGGCCGGCAAATTCCAGGAGGCGCGCGATGCGTTCGGCCTCGTCGGTTGGCAGTGCCAGCGTCCTGGTCAGTTCATCCACGGTGCGGCCTTGAAGTGCGGCGGGACTTTTCAACGACGACTCACGAATCTTCCGCTCCAGTTGATTCCACTCGCCAAGTTTCAGCGGAGACAATTCCGTCTCCTTCGCGGTGGGCGGCAAAGCAAGCGAAGTGCAGAGCAGTAGCAATACCTGCCCGTCATCGCCGAGATATTCGTGTGCGTTCATTAAATCCCTTCTTCAATTACGCTGCTCCGCTGTCGCAACCATACCGCCAGCAGCGCCAACGTCCATCCTGGAAAGTGTTCCCGTTACCGGCGATCACCGGCAAAGACTGATCGCCTGCCGGATTGACCGCCGCCTCGCAACCGTTTAGAGTGCTGCCAGATGAAATTCGCCAAAATCCATTTCGAAGATGACCAGACCGCAGCCAAGGCGCTGGTGGGCATGGCGCAACGGGGACGTGTCATTGGCTTGCGCGAACATGCCTTCATCGTCCCCGAACCGGCGCTAGACTGGTTGAAGGAGAATGCGCTGTCGTACAAGCTGATCGCATGGTTGAATCAAGACGATGTCGTTCAGACGCTACGAAATAATCTTGCCCACGCGGCATAATGACGGCAGCCCGATCGCGGAGCAGAATCATCTGTGGGTGGGTGAGCAACTGGCCGATCAATTTGGTGCTTACACGTTCGAGCCTCAACCAATTCGCGGTGTCTGGACAAACCAAGGCGTTCGCTTTGAAGAAAACAATCTTCGGGTTTTTGTGGACGTGGAGGACACGCCTGAGCATGCGGAATTCTTCGTCCGCCTCAAACAGAAGCTCAAGGAACATTTCCGCCAGATTGACATCTGGATCGTATCCTACGAAATCCGGCTCACCTGACTGCCCTCGCGAATTCATCACCCACCCCGCGGCGAAGCTTTGGCCAGCGCGAACGGATACACAGGCCCGCTGCCTCGCTGGCGCAATAGTACCGCCAGCAACGTCAGCGTCCATCCCGAATCCACCACGTCATCCACCAGCAACACCGCGCCCGGAGTCGGCCTGCCCTCGATGGAGAATGCGCCGAGAAGATTGCGCACTTGTTGGACGCTGTTTTGCATCTCCTTCTGCGGGCGGATATCACGGGCGCGGCACAGAATGGGCGCGAACGGCAGGTTCAATTTTTCGGCGACGCGTCGGGCAAAGCTGTTCACCAGTTCGGCGCGCCGCGCCGAGGGAACGGCAGCGACCCACGCGGGCGGCAGTTCGGGTTTCCATTTTTCACGCACGAGCTCTGTGGCGGCGTTCACCAGCGCGTCGCTGAAGCGACCGGTTTCGTACTTTCCGCGCGCGATTTCGTCGCCCCAGCCGGAATCGCCCCAGAGGCACAGGACGCGTCCGGCTTCGGCGCGGAGTTTCTCCGGGATGGTTGTTTTCAACGCGCCCTTTTCGCCAAACTCCACGGCTTCCGGCAACGCTGATCGGATTTCCTCGAGCAACGGCTTGGGCCAGCGCAGGCGCGGTTCGAGCGCGAGCGCGTCGCCGCGCAGAAAATTCACGGCGGACTGTGTGAGCGATGCGGGCACGGTGCGCCGGTCAGTGTGCTTCGTGCAATTCATGCACTTGCCGCACGGCGCGGCGTTCGGATCGTCCAACGCGTGGGCCAGGAATTCCATCAAACAACCTTTGTGCTCGACGTAGCGGCGCATCTGCTCCACTTCGTCGCGCCGCAAGCGGGTGACTTGCTCGAAGCGCGCAACGTCCGGTTGCCACGGATTCGCCGTGCGCGTGTAGCCGTGTTTATCGTGTGCCACGGCGCCGTCCACTTCGAGAAGCCTGAGGGCTTTCTCGATTGCGCCACGCCCCTGATTTAGTTCCGCGCCGATGTCGTCAATCGTCAGCGGCCCGCGTTTTTGGAGGGCCGCGAGCACGCCCTGCATCACATCCACCGGCGGGAACGCCGTGCGGATGAAGTAATCTGAAATCTCGTCGTCCTCGCTGCCGCTCAAGAGAATCCCAAACGCGGAATCCACCGCCCGCCCCGCGCGACCGACTTGCTGGTAGTACGCCACGACCGAGCCGGGCCGTTGGAAGTGAATCACGAAACCGAGGTCGGGTTTGTCGAAGCCCATGCCGAGCGCGACGGTGGCGACCAGCGCTTTGACCTCGTTGTGGAGCAATTGCGTTTCGGTTTCGATGCGCTCCGCGCCCTCGAGGTCGGCGTGATAGGCGCGGGCGGAAATGTTGTTCGCTTGCAACCACGCCGCGACGCGGCGCGCGTCCTGAATCGTCAGCGTATAGACGATGCCGTTGCCCGGCAGTTGCGGGAGGAAATGCGCGAGCCACGCGAGCCGGTTGGACTGATGGGCGAGTTGGAGGTTGTAGAGGCGAAGCGACGAGCGCACCAGCGGGCCGCGCATGACTTGGAGTTGCGGAATCTGCTTTTCGATGTCGCGCACCACGCGGTCGTTGGCGGTCGCGGTGGTGCAGAGCACGGGCGCGCCGGGCGGCAGCAACTTCATCACCTGCAAAATGCGGCGGTAGTCGGGACGGAAATCGTGTCCCCAATCCGATATGCAATGCGCCTCGTCCACGACGAACAATCCGACGCGGCCCTGCAACAGCGGCAGGAGCTTTTGCAGGAAGTCCGGGTTGGCCAATCGTTCCGGCGACACCATGAGCAAATCGAGGCCATCGTTCGCCAGCGCGGCTTCGACCTCGCCCCATTCCCTGACGTTCTCGCTGTGAATGGTCGCCGCGCGGACGCCAAGTTTTTCCGTGGCGAGAAGCTGGTTGCGCATCAGCGCCAGCAGCGGGCTGATGAGCAGTGTCGGACCAGCGCCGATGTCGCGGAGGATTTTGGTCGCGAGAAAATAAACAACACTCTTGCCCCAGCCGGTGCGCTGGACGACGAGCAGCCGCCGACGCTGGTTGGCGATTTGATCAATCGCTTCCCACTGGCCGTCGCGGAACTCCGCGTTCGGGCCGAGCATCTGCTTCAAGAGCGCCCGTGCCTGGGCTTGTTCCATGGGGTGCGAGAGTCACCGTTCCTCACCGGTTTGAAAAGCCACAAACCGCGATCGGCGTGCATGGCTGCGCCGCCTTGCGCCAACTGCCCTCCCTTTGGCCACTCGCCGCCAAGAGGCCATCAGTGATCGAGTGGCTTCAGACATCGGCGTGGTTTCGGCAATTACCCGGTCAGCGGTTGACGCGCGCGAAACCTGCGGTGACACAAAATGCTCGCAGAACCCGCCGCGTTTCATAGTCTTTGCTCATCGCCGAACTTTTATGCAGCGGATGCTTTTAGTCGTATGGCCCGGATGGGGAGTCGC
>CAZNOE010000471.1:0-5226 GCA_964574525.1 uncultured Bifidobacteriaceae bacterium | reverse complement strand
TCAGTAAAACCAAATTGCTGAGCCGCTATCTCCCGAATACTGCGCCTGGATATTGGCGCGCTTGTTGACGATCACATGGCCGTCGGCGAATCCCAGATTGACGGACTGCAACGTCCCATTGCTGACATGACCGGAGTACTTCTTCTTGGTGCCGCCGGTGATGTTGATATCGCTGAGACTCGTCGTCGCCGGGGTGCCGTAGCCCGAGTAACATTGATCGCTGATAAATGGCACAAGCGAAGCACTTCGATCACTGGTTTTGCGGGGCCAGCCGACGGTGTTGGCGACGGTGTTGGCAAATTGCGACTGCTGGTAAGGGAAAACCGGTGGATTGTTGGGGCCACCGGGGCGCACGGCCCAAAAGTTGTGGCTGATAATGGCCTCACCGTCGGGATAGCTCAGGGTCAGATAGAAGGTGAGGTCGTTGAGGGAGCCCAGTGGATGGCCGATCTGCCAGTAGCTTGTCGCAAGGCGATTGGCTTCGGCCAACTCCTCGGGCCGTGCCGCGCAAAACCAGAGCGGCACCGTCAATCCATACGGCCCTAGAACCAGCGCGGAATTCGTGCTGACATCCCAAGCGTTGGCCCCGTAGCCCGCCGGAATCCCGAGCGCCGGTAGAAAATCCTTATAGTCCCCGGCGTACATGTTCGCGACCACGGTCCACTGCCGGTAGTTCGAGGTGCAGTTGGTGACCTTGGCCCGGAATTTCGCCTTGCTCAACGCCGGCAACAGCATGGCGGCGAGAATCGCGATGATGGCGATGACGACCAAAAGCTCGATCAACGTAAACGCTCGGGAGCGTGAGTGGGTGGTGTTCACCCGCCACCCACTCACTTCTGTTTCCTTCGGCTTGTTTTTGTCCTGGTTCATTCGCCATTTTTACGGAGACAGACGACGCCGCGGCTAAGGCGTGGGAACGAGTCTGAAGAAGACCGTCCCTTTCGTCGCATCAATCGGCACGGTTACCGGGCTTGGGCTGCCGCCCGGATAATTCGCCCAGTTGTTGCTGATGCCCACGTTGAGGCTGTTGGTCTGCGCCTGGAGCTTGAAATCGCCGGTCCAGGAGAATTGCAGGCTGTTGCCAGTTTGAGTGAAGTTCAGCGTCGGCGCGGCGACGAAGCCAATGACGCTGATGCTGCCATCCACCGCCAGATTGTTGGTCCAGATGGCGCCCGAGCCTTTGACGGTCAACGCCGCGCCGTTCAGCACGGGCTGGCTGAACAGTGTGAACTTGTTTCCAGCCGCGAGTGCCGGACCGAGGTTTGCCACAGCGAGAGTTCCCGTGCCGGTGTTGGTCAGCACGCCGCTGACAACCACAAGGTCATTGGACGGTGAAAGGGATTTGTTCACTTCGATGGCAAGATTGCCGCCGATGCTCAGGTCGCTGTTGATCGTCATGGTTCCGACGGAAGCGCCTGGCGCGAGCGTGGTGCCCGCCTCCAGCGTGACCGGTCCAACGAATGTGCCGGTGCCGCCGAGCGTGCCGGCATAGACGATTGTTGAAACGGCAGCGTTGTCGGCGTTGATGACCAGCGTGCCGTTGCTGACTGTGGTGGTGCCGAAATAAGTGTTCGTGGCGTTAAGCGTCAGTGTGCCGGAGCCTAGTTTCACCAGTGAACCGCCTCCGCTGATGACGTTGGTGAGAGTCACGTTGTCCGAACGGTTGAAGACGAGCACGCTGTTGTCAGTGACGGGGCCGCTGCCGATGGAGCCGCTGGTGCCGCCTGCGCCAACTTGCAACGCGCCAGCGTTGATGGTCGTGCCGCCGAGGTAAGTGTTCGTACCGGTAAGCGTCACCGTGCCGAAACCGTTTTGCACCACTGAACCCGCGTTACCGATAGCTCCTCCCGATCCGGTGCCTCCCGGTCCAGTGATGTTGCCGCTGAACGTAATGTCCTCGGCGCGGTTGAAGGTAAGCGACCGAAAGGTGTCGTTCACAATGCTGTTGGTAAAGATTACGTTGCCGACGATCGAGCCGCCGAAGGGGGTGAGACCATTATCGCCGAGGATGATCGAGCCGCCGCGAATGAACGTGCCGCCGGCATAGGTGTTCGTGCCGGTAAGCGTCGTGTCGCCGGCGTTTGGGTTGTTGACGTCCTCGGTCACTGAACCCGTTCCGACGATGGGGGCGTTGATTCTGAGGACCCCGTTGTCCTGGCGGACAAAGATGAGCGTACCGTTGTTGGTGATGACAGAAGTGGTGGTGGAACCGGTGTTGCCTTGGGCAATTTGCAACTGGGCGCCAGCAGCAACGGTCGTGGGGCCGGTATAAGTGTTCGCACCGATAAGCTTCAGCAGGCCGGAACCTTGTTTTCTTAGTTCACCCGTTCCGCTGATGACGCCGCTTAAAGTGAAGCCACCCGTGCTGTTGAAGATGAGCACGCCGTTGTCAACTATGGCGTCGCCGGCGTCCAAGGCTCCGGTGGCGCCGCCGTTGCCAATTTGCAACGTGCCCGCGTTGATGGTTGTGCCGCCCTGATAGGTGTTGTTGCCGGGAAGAATGACCGTGCCGCTGCCATCTTTGGTAACAGGGCCGGTGCCGCTGACGGTACCGCTGACGGTCAGAGTGCCGGAGCGGTTGAAGATGAGGCTGCCGTTGTCAACGACGTTGCCGCTGCCGATGGCGCCGCTCGCGCCGCCCGTGCCGATTTGCAGCGTCCCATTGGCAATCGTTGTCGCGCCGGAATGCGTATTGGTCCCGATCAAAACCCATGCGCCTGCGCCGTTCTTTGTCAGCGTAGTCGCGCCGCCGTTGTCAGCGAGATTGGCGGAGAGCGTGTTGGTGTCCGTGTTGGCGCCCGTCAAAGTGAACGCGCGCGGGCCGTTGCCGCTGTAGCCGAGCGCGCCGCTGTTGTTCAGGTTCAACGCGCCGGTACCCGAGGCGTCAATCGTGCCGCCGGCCGTGCCGAGCGTGAACAAGCGATCAATGCCCGCCGCGCCACCGGTGTATTGCAGCGTGCCGCCATCGAGCACCAGATTTGCGGCGCTGTTGCCCGCGGCGCCGATGTCACTGGCTGAACCGCCGTTGGCCAGCGCGCCGACGCTCACCGTGCCGCCGCTGAGGGTCGTGACGCCGGTGTAGGCGTTGGCACCGCCGGACAGCGTGAGCAGGCCGTTGCCGCTCTTGGTCAACTTGGCGCTGCCACCGATGTCGTTTCCGGAGCTGGAAGTGATGCTGTAAATCAAGCTGCTGTTATTAACCGTAACAGTCGTCGGCTGAACCACGCCACTGATGGTCACGTTTGTCCTTGTAGCCGTGTCGTCGAACAATGCCGGGCCGCCGTTGGCAAAAGTCACCGGACCGCCGTTTTGTAGCCAGTTGTTCGGGGTGGTAGTGTCCCAACTGCCGTTGTTCGCGCCGGTCCACTTGTAAGCCGTCGCCGTGATGTTCAATTTGAGCGTGTTGCCGGTGAAGGAGAGGTTGCCAATAAAGCCGTTCAAAATTCCAAGACTGACCGTCGGCGTTGAACCGCTGGTCCAGGTGAGCAATGGATAACTCTGCCCTACCGTGAACGTGCCGCTGTTGATGTTGACGGTGACCGTGCCGGCGGATGAAAGTGTGCCCGCCGCAAGCGGCGCGGTCGCCGTGCTGTTCACGTTGTTGAATTCCAATGCCGCGCCGCTGCTTGTTCCCACAGTCAGCGTGCCGGGCGTGACTTGCGTGCCCGTGGCAGTTACACCAAGAGCCGTGAAGTCGGCGGCAGTGATGTTGCCGGAGCCGGTCTTCGAACCTTGGAACACCAGTTTGCCAACACTGACGGTGGTCACACCGCTGTACGTGCCCGAACCGGTCAGCGTGAGTGTGCCGGAACCGACTTTGGTGAGCGTGCCGCCGCTGCTGCTCAGTCCGGTCGCGAGCGTTACGTTTTGTCCACCGGTGTCAATGCTATATGCCTGACTGGCCGCCGTGCTGAAGCGCGAAGAGTAATCGAAGACGTTGTTCGCGCTGAATCCCAGCGTGCCACCGGTGAATGAAATCGTGCCGCCGACACCGAGCGGACCCGAAGTGCCGGGAGTTTCAGCGCCGCCGGCGATCAACTCGCCTCCGCTAAGGATCGTGTTGCCGCCATAGGTGTTCGTGCTCGAAAGCGTGAGCGTGCCGTTGTTCACCTGCAGCGGGCCGGTGCCGAGAATAAAGCGGGAGATAGTATCCGCCGCCGCGGCATCGTATTTCAGCAAAGCTCCATTGTTTGTGATTGTATTGTTTCCCGCCGCCACGCCGGTGAAGGTGGCGCAAAGGCCGGAACTCTTGAGGATCACTGTGCCACCGTTGATGCCGATGGGGCCGAGGGCGACGCTGGAGAGGAAAGTGCCGCCCGCAGTCCAAGCCATCGTGCCGGGACCCTCCCATAGGACTGTAATTGGTCCGGCGCCGCTGTTGTTGTGCCTAAGGTTATGGTTGATTATCCAATCTCCTGTTCCACCAAAGTCCATCACACATGCCACGCCGCCGCCTGCTTGCCATTGCACGCTTGGATTCATGATGACCGCGGTCGATGAATTGTTTACAAAACTGTGGACGGTTCCGGCATTCCCAGGTCGCGTAAACATAAGCAGCTGATTCGCGGTGTTGGTCTCCCCTAAAGTTAAAGTTGCGGCGGCACTGTTGTTGGTGATTCCAAAGATGCCAACTCCGGCGGATACCGCCGCCGAAGAGATAATCTGCACCGAATTGACTTGGTTCGGCGTGAGGAGAAGATTTATTCCCGAGGTGCCGAAACCGGTGTTGCCCAAGCCGGCGGTGGTGTAGCTGATGACCAAATTGGTTGTTGTCCTGCCGTCCCATTGGGCGGTGTCTTGTGTGGCACCGCTGGGGAGACCATTGGGGTCCCAATTGCCGGCGGTGGCGAGGTTTGTTCCATTGGCTGCGCCGGTCCAAGAATATATCGTCTGGCCAAAGGCAGCCGTCGTTGCGAAGGCGCTGCACAAAATAATGAGGAGTTTGAGCATTGTGAGTCTGGTTTTCATGAGCCGCAGGGTTCCGATTCCCATCGCCGGGGCAGGTGACATGCATGGAATCTGCTTGGTAACAGTAGCGATTCCGGTGGAGCGTATTTTCATTTGAGTATGGGTTGTTGTTCTGTTTGTTGGGTATTGCGCCCGTTGATGTCACGGCAGGTTGGTTGTAGTGACGTGGGTACAGCCGGGACTTGAAGGAGTGGACATGTCCCCAGCATGACCATTCCGTGTTGTGAGTTCCATAGGTGGAAACACTCATCCGCGCGA
>CAZNOE010000470.1:0-5226 GCA_964574525.1 uncultured Bifidobacteriaceae bacterium | reverse complement strand
CACGGTGCTGTGCGACAACAGCGGCAACGTCGTGGGCGGCCCGCGCAATTGGGGCGCCGGCTTTATGCCCGCGGCGTATCAGGGCGTGCGGCTCGGCCCGGCGACCGAACCATTCCCGAACTTGAATCCGCCCCGCGGCATCAGCGACGAGCAACAGCGCGGCAAGCTCGATTTTCTCCTGCAGATGAACCGGCAGCACGCGCAGGCGCGGCCCGAGTATTCAGAACTGGACGCGCGCATTCGCAGTTACGAACTCGCCTTCCACATGCAGGCGGAGGCGCCGGAGGCGGTGGACTTGGCGAAGGAGTCGGAGGCGACCCGACAACTCTACGGGATGGACGAGAAGGAGACGATGATTTTTGGGCGCAACTGTCTGCTCGCCCGCCGGCTGGTGGAGCGCGGGGTCCGCTTCGTTCAACTTTACAGCGGCACCGGCAGCAAGTGGGACGCGCATTCGAAGATCGAACAAAACCATGCCGAACTCTGCCGCGCAACGGACAAGCCGGTTGCCGGGTTGTTGAAGGACCTGAAAGCGCGCGGGTTGCTCGACTCAACTCTGGTCATCTGGGGCGGCGAGTTCGGCCGAACGCCAATGTCGGAAAAAGGTGATGGCCGCGATCACAACCCCACCGGCTTCACGATGTGGATGGCGGGCGGCGGCGTCAAAGGCGGCCAGGTTATCGGTGAGACCGACGAATTAGGTTTGCACGCGATCAAGGATCGGCTGCACGTGCATGATCTCCACGCGACCATTCTTTACTTGATGGGCTTGGACCACACGAAGCTCGTCTATCGTCACCAGGGCCGGCCGGAGCGTCTCACGCTCAACGAGGGTGAGCCTTACACAAAGCTCACCGGTTGAAGACTGCCTTCCTGGATGAGGTAGAAGCGTTACGGGGTAGTAATGGTGTTGGTGAAACTGAAATTCCCGTTGGCGTCAAAGGAGTTCGTCTGCAATCGCGTCCAGTTGCTCAGCGGCAGCGCCACGTTGGTGGAGCTGAGCACGTAATAGGGGCCGTTGTTGGTGCCGTGAGCGTGAAAAAGAGCAAATCCCCGAATAACACAAGCTTCCTCGGCTGTCATTGAAGCTTTGCGGAAAAGATTTGAGCTTTTCCGTCGCTGAAGGGATTCGGCGTGACGCCGCTTCCCACTTCGAATGGCAGGTTTTCACAGAGAGAGTCGCCTTTGTAGTCTTCGGCGCAGCGGTTGCGGCAGAAAACGTCGCCGACGACATCCGCTGACTGAGGGGTTCTGCCCGGATATTTGGCAAATCGCTCGTTGTCCCCAGTACTGGTGACTGGCTGGGGACAGGGCATCTGTTAGAGTGTTTGTGTTGGTGAGATGCAAAACGCGGTTACTGTGTGTGTGTGAAGGCGTGAGTCTGCGGCGCCGCATCTCGGAAGAAAGATTTTGTTCTCAAGTGGGCCGGATGAAAATCCGGCCCTTCTTCTTTTTGGGATGCCGGCCTTGTCCGAGCTTAGTTAGGCCTCGCCGGGCCAGGAAATTCCCGCGACGTGGCATCCGCCGGGTCAACGCGCTGCGAACTCCGTCCCTCCGAACATGGATTGCGGCTACGGCAGGTGGAGGAGATAGAAACGTTGGGGAACGTCCAGAGTGTCGGTGAAACTGGAATTCCCGTTTGCATCAAACATGTTGGTCGCCACGCGCGTCCAATTCGTCAGCGGCAGCGCGGCGTTCGTGGCGGCCAGCACGTAGTAGGTTTCATTCGCCGACCCGCCGATACCGTTGATCATCACATCCAGACCCGCCAAGGCAATGCTGTTGATGGAGGGGCGCGGCGCGGCGCAGTTGGTGAGGACCAAATCCATCGAATGGCTCGCCGTGCCAGCCATCGAGAGGGCGGGGAGGCAAGGATGAGGTTGTTATTTCTCCAACCTCACGTTCCCGCAGAAATGCACATCGAGGCCCAACTCGGCCAGCATTGCCGCCTTGACCCGGCAGGCGCGATGGGCCTGCTTCGCGTTCGGCGCATAGACGACCTGGATATGGTTCGCCTTGTGCCGCGCCATCATCTGGTCGCGCGTGATGCCGTCGAGCACCGCATGCATGATGGGCCATTGCGGTGTGGTTTCGCTCCAGCGGCGTTCGGTCTCGGCGCGCGGCAATTCGACGACTTTGGCCACGCCGAGATCGCAGTGCAGTTTGCTGTCCATGATAAAAATTCGGCTCCACACAATGTGCCCGGGCTTGCTGATGCCTTTCATCGTGCCCCCGCCGAGACGGAAATACATCGGCGGCTGGCGTTCGCTGACCGTTCCTTTCCATCCGCGAATGAAATGTGCCGGCGGCGCTGCGCCCGAAATGAGAAAGACCCAGACGTAATCGTCCACGCCGTTATGCTGGTAATGTTGTCCCCAGCGCAGGTCGTGCAGCGTGTTCTCGGGAGCAAAACCCAGTTCGCGCCACAGCCGATACGTGGCCAGTCCATCCAGGCCGGCGCATTCGTCCACTTCGTTGAAGTGCGGCAGCGCTTCGCCTTTGAAGAGGACGCGGCGGCCGTTCAACGCGGTGACCGGCGGGCGGTCCACATTGTTCAGCGTCCCCTCGACGAGATCGCTGGCGGGCGCGAGGTCTTTGAGGCCTTGTTGGTATTGAATGCCGATCGTGGCGCAACCGAATTCATCGGCCATGCGCAGGGCCGCAACGTACATTTTGCATTGCTGGAGAGTCTGCGCTTCTGTCAGTTCGGTTTCCTCGTCCTTGCCCCAGCGGAACTTCATGCCTCGCTTGAGATACCAGTTCAGCACTCCGCGCGCTTCGGCGTCGGTGACCTGCTGCATCGCGGCGTAGAGCGCGGACTGGCTGAGCCGCTCTTTGAAAACGCCGGTGGGATTCAGGAGTTCGTCGGGGATGATTGCGTTGAACATTCCCATGCAACCTTCGTCGAACACACCCATGATGGCTTTGCGCTCCTTCAACTCATGCCCCACCTGCCGGCCCAGTTCCTCATCGGCGTCGGGGAGAGTCACGCGCCTCAAATCCTTGACGTGGCTCTCGTCGTGCGTAATCGCGCCCGTGTCGAGCCACTCGCGCAATCCGCGCTTGAAGTAAGGATCGGAAAACTTCTCGCTCCACAACGTGCTGTAACGGATGCCCGCCTTGGTCATCGAGCCATTGAGGTTCAACATACCGACCAACCCCGGCCAGGTGCCGCTCCAGTTCGCGACCGTGAGAATCGGTCCGCGATGGGTGAACAAACCGTGGAGCAGATGATGGCTGTATTGCCAGACGCTCTCCGCGACGATGAGAGGTGCGTCGGCGTCCAGCTTGCGGAAGACTTCCATGCCCATCTTTTGCGAATCAATGAACCCGTGTTTCTTGGCCGGGTCGTAGGAATGTGCGCGAACGGTCTTCCAACCTTCGGCCTTGAGGGCCTTGGTGAGGATGGCTTCCATCCTGGCCTGTTCCGGCCAGCATTTCTGGTTGGCACTAAGGCGCAGGTCGCCGCTGGCCATTAAACAAACCTGCTTCGATTTCAAAGTCTCTGACGCTTGCATGTTCCATTCACCCTTTCCAGGGCGTGGCGGAGGTGCGCGCTGCTTTCGCGGGATGGTCGTCTCCTCGAGGATTATTGAATCGCTCCGAGCCTGAGCCATTTGCCGGCGATCACACGTCACGGTTGCCCGCTATCTTTATGTAGCAGGCGAATTGCGCACCGTCACTGAGGTTTTGCGGAAATAATTTGAGGCTTTTTTGTCAGCCCCAACCGCAGTCAGCCGCAAGGACGGACTTCGGGCAGACATGATCACTTGGCGCTGGGTGGAATAGCGGTTGTGACTGAGTTTGATTCGTAAAAACGCCCCAGCTCCAACAGGAGTCTTTCAAGTTCGCGGTAGTATTCATCCTCGGACAACTGCTTTTTTTTCTCCCGATGAAGAACGGCGGCTCGTTCCAGTGCGTCGCGGCGCGCGCGCTGGTCCGGGGAAAGCTTTTGATCTGTCGGGCTGCTCAACAGATGAAATTGCTGGGCCAGCAGGTCGTCCACGGGAGCGTTGTCCTTTGGTTTCCTGGTTGCGCGGAGACCGCGGAACCACTCAGCCGAAGTTTTCAACGGCGTCATCACGGGACTGAGCAAAGCGTGCTCGGTGGCGAGGCGGCCTTCAACCTCTTAGAATTCGCCCGCCTGCCGCGACGCCATCAAAAAGGCTTCCAGCAGTGAGACCTGCTCGTCTTTGTCGAGATCGGCTTCCGGATTGGTGATGGCTTCGCAGAAGTATTGTCCGAAGCGCGCAAAGTTCATTTCATTGCCGCTGCGGGTCGCAGTTATGATGACCCGGTTGGTGCGGGACAATTTGTTGATGAACGGTGCGCTGCTTGACGCGGTGTTGATTATCGCCATGCGGCGGTGAAACGGTTGAAGCCACAGCGCCAGTTCCGTCGCCGACACGTCAGGGCCACGAAGGTTGAACCTGGCTTCCTTGCCATCAAATGTCCCGTGACCAATCAACACGAGCCACAGATCGCTCGGGCCGTCTTTCGGTTCTGATTCGAGCGCTTGCTTGAGGCGCTCGAAGTCATTGGTCTGGCTGCTTGCGTCCAGTCCCAAAGTGATCCGCCCACAGTCGGCCTGCTGGCACGCCTTTTCCCAGAGACTCGCCTGCCGCACGAAATTGGTGCCGAACTCCGCTTCCCCCGGCGCGCCTACGACAATGATCACCGTCGTCCGGTCAGCCAAAGAATCTTGAGAAGCGTCTGTCGTAAGAGCCGCCCCCATCATCAGCACACACATCATTGACGAAAGTCTTTCGACGAACCGACCCACCCCTAACCCCTCCCAAGAGGGGAACTCAGGCCGGCGCGCACAGTCTGTTGTTCCCCTCCTGGGAGGGGTCAGGGGTGGGTTCATGGCATTCCTTTCCAACGTCGCAGTCCCCACTCGCCCACAAAGCAAGCGAGTGCGAACGCGAAGACAACGGGCGTATGCCAGATCGGAAAAGTCCACGAGTCCATCACCGGCGCGGTCCGATGCGGCAGATTGCGCGCGAACTCCGCCAGCTTGCTGGCCGGAACAATCTCGCCGCCGGTTTTCCGGGCGATGCTTTCCAGCAGAGCCAAATTCGGAGCGAGCGAACGAAATTCTTCGGCAGCGAGGTCAGTGCTCCAGCCGGCTTCCGCACGGCCGACCTCGGCGCCGACCGTCCCGCCGGGCGGGATCACGAAAGCCGTGGCCTTGTAACCACCGGTAATGCGCGGAACGTACGTGGC
>CAZNOE010000469.1:0-5233 GCA_964574525.1 uncultured Bifidobacteriaceae bacterium | reverse complement strand
ACCGACGCGATGCTGTTGGTATTTTGCTGAAGCGTGAAGCCGGCGGCAGGTGACGGCCAGAAAACGGCCACGGTGTTCGTCGTCGTGCGCGCGATGGAGAGCAGCGGCGCGCCGGGCGTCTGCACGGCGGCAAGGATTCCCCAAAAACCTCCATCAATCGAATAGTTGCCGCCGGTCATTTTGCCAGCGTCCGGCTGGCCGATGGTGCCGCTGACGGAATAGACGCCGCCCGTGCTCGTGCCGCCACCGCCGTCAATGGTGAACCAGTCAATGGCGTAACTCTGGGCGCGGGCCGTTGCGCCGCCCGCCAGCAGAAGCCCGAAGCCGAGGGCGAAAAGGGATTTGGTTTTCATAACATTGATTTCGTTGTCATTTTCCAAATTGGAACGCGTGGTCAGTTGCCGATTGTAACCGTTCCGACCGGCGCAAGCACGGTAAAAGATTTGCCGTCTGCACCCATGGTCATCGTGTTGCCCGCGGCGGCCGTGTAGGAGCCTTCGACGATGGCGATGCGTCCGCCGGAGACGACGCTGCTGACGCCTTCGGTCACGGTGTTGAACGGCTGGAAGATGGTGCCGTTTTCCGCCGGCGCATTGGGCGGCTGGACGACATCAACGTACTTCGTATTCGTGCCGGGGAAGCCTTGCAGCAGCGCCTCAAGGTTGTTGTTCTCGAAGGACGTGCCGTCGTTGTTGCCGGCGCCACCCGAGGTGCAGCCGCCGTGGGTGTGAATGCCGATAGTGAATCCGTTGGCGTTCCAGATAATCGGGCTGCCGGAGTTGGCCGGCTCGCTGTCAGTCTGGTACGAGTGGAAGATGTTCGTGGCGCTGGTCACCGTTTCGCTGACGTAGGGCCCTGTCGCGGTTTGCAAGGTGCGGCTCTGGGCGTTGCAGTTGGGATGCGTGCAGTTACCGCCCGAGTCGGTGGCGCAGCAGTTGGCCACGGGTCCTGCGGGCGTGTTGTCCACCCCGAAACCCGTGATGCGGATGGTGGTGGCCGCGGCCGGTGTTTCCCGCGTCATGCGGAAGAAACCGAAGCGTAGATGTGCGCGCGTGCCGGTGGTGCTGTTCGGCAGCAACGCGAAAACAGTGTAATCATCGCCTTTGCCATTGTCCACCGAGGTGCGCTTGGACGTGTCAATGGGATACTGGTCCTCGGGCACTGAAGCGGCGGTCACGCCGCTGGCGGACGAACCAGGCACGTTGACTTCAAATACGCCACTCACAGGACCGCAGTGGCCAGCGGTCAGCACGGCCCCGTTGGACACCAACCAGGCCGTGCAGCCGGAGATGCGGCCCACGCGGTTGTCGCTCGAAGCGACGCGGCTGTCGGGGCCGCAGAGGGTTCGTGTGAGCGGCGGCGCCAGATTTAGAGCGACATCAGGGCAATTGCATTCGAGCACCAAGTGGTCCACCTGCGCGAAAATGCCATCGTCGCCGGGCGCAACGTGGAGTTCGATCCGCACCTGGTCGCCGTTGAAAATGGCGCTGGTGTTTTGCCAGTAACCCATCGAAGTGGTGTCGAGCTTTTGTTGCCCGCCGTCGCGCAGCGAAGTAAGGGTGATGTAACTGCCCTTGCCCAATTCAAAAGCCTTGAAGTGAACACGGATTTTGCTGGGGTCCCCCGCAGCCGTGATGAGGTTGGTGTAAACCAACCGCTCACTCGACGAATTGTTGCCGTACGTGCCGGTGGCAAGCGGATAAACCTGTTGCTCGGTGTTCGAAGGAATTCCCTGTGCCTGGGTGGAGAGAGCAGCGACGATTAATAAGCCCGCCGATACTGCGCCCCGCACAACGCGCAAACTCCCGAACGCGGCCAATCCTGGTTTAGTCAGTTTCATGGTAAGTTTCTCCGGTGGATCGGCATTATTGGAGGGAAACGAGCACGAGCACCAAGCCCTTGCCCTTCTCCAAGGTGGTCATGGCCTTGCCAAGAACGGCCCCTTGGGCTTGTGCATGGTCCGCGACTTTCATCGCATGGCCGGGCGTGTCGGACGTGGTAATGAGATCGCCGGGTTGAATGGCGCCGTGGGTGGCATCGGCCCAGCAAAAGACACGGCCGGTGAGGGCCACGGGATGCCGGCCGTTGGCGGCGGTGCCCTTCTGACCCATAAGCATGCCGGGCTTTACGCCGCCGGCACCGCTGATGACGCCAGCGACCGTGCGATCGTAACGGCGGGTGCTGGGCATGAGTTGGCCGGGATTCTTCGGATCAATGCAAACCACCATTCCGGGCCTGGCGGTTCCATCCACCGACGTGATGTCGAATTGTTCGGAGAGGTCGCTGCCGCCGGTGATTTGAAGTTCCTGGGTGACGATGCGACCGTCGCCGGTTCCGAGATAGTCCGCGTAGATTTGAATAGTTGAAACCCCGTTGGTTTTGCTAAGCAAGATCGCGCCTGCGTTTCCGTAACCAAGGAATTCTCCGTCCAGTTCGATTGTGTTCGCGCCCAGTCCGGTTCGCAGCCGAATCTCCGCGCCTGTCGTTGAGGTTTCGGCACCCAGGATTTGCATCGTCTCCGTGCCGCTCGCATCAAACAGCGAAATCTCCCCGGCTGAACTCGTACTTTGACCGTCAAGAGTAATCTTGGTGGCCCCGCTCGCATTTCTCACCTGCATAATGCCGCCGCCGTCACCCGCATCAGCGTCCAAAAGGACACGGATCGAGCCGTTCGTGCTGCGGAGATCGAGATACCCCGCCCCGCCGCTATCGCCATCAATGAACGCGCCGACGCCTCCGTCAGCCTGGTAAACCGTGAGTGCGCCGCCGGAGTTAAGCCCCTCCAGCCGGGCGCGGACGAGGCCGTTGGAATTGTTGAGCGACAACTGTCCGCCAGACCCACCGTTGGCGGTCAGCGTGACCGCAGTAGCGTTGTTGGTGCCACTGTTGTGAAGCAATAGTTCGCCGTAGGTTGGTCCCCACAGCCGGATTTGCTCCAGACCGTCATCGCCGTAGGTGCTGATTTGGTTGGCGGAGCCGAGGAGGCTGATGGCTGGCGTGCTCGCCGTGGTACGATAAACGTCAAGCTGGCCGTTTACGTTCGTTGCACCCAGAGCAATGACGTCGGCCAGTTGTGCCGAGCCAACGGTGTTGTTCGCGATGTCCGTACCGACAATGGTAGCGTCCACAATTTTTGCGCTGGTCACCGAGTTATCCGCCAGGTCTGCCGTCACGATACTGAGGTCGGTGATCTTGGCGGAGTTGACCGAATTATTGCCCAAGTCCGCAGTCGCGATTGTGCCATCCAGAATTTTCGCGCTGGTGACCGAGCCATCCGCCAGAGGCGCGACGGTCGCATACAGCGCGTAAGGCGAAGGATTGAGTGCCTGGCGGGGCGTCAACGGCGTGAAGACCGTGCCGCTCGCGTTGGACCGGACACCGATCGCCAGCCAATACGCTGTGCCATTAAAGATACCCGCGCCAAAATCAATCGCGGTTGTAAACAGGCCGTTGCTCACGGCGACGTTGGAGTTCGTCACCGTACTGCCCACCTGCGAGCCGAAGGTTGGGTCGTCGAACAGGGCCAGGACCAGGTCGTAGTTTCCGTTGGCCGGCACACCGGCGGTGGTCAACTGGCCTTGATAGGTGAACGCCGTCCCCAGCGGCGCTGCTTGAGTCAGATGGCTCGCCACGATCAACAGGGCGAGAGCAACAAGTCCGCGAAGAATTTTGCAGTGGCTCATAGGATTCCTCAGATGTTTGATTTATTTGTTGTTGGTTCTAACGGGTCATCCCGGTTTCTGACGTCAAAATTCACCAATCTCGCCGGGGCGCAGCAACAGTCGGCCAGACAAAGCGGCTCGCAGGCTTTCGTGCTGGGCGAATGACTTTCAATTAACACACACGTTCGTCTGCCTCAAGAAAAAAATATCTGTTTGGTTCATTCCGCGCGGTCCCCACTGCCCGGAAAAATCGACGCAATCGAATCATCCCATGCCGCACTTCGTCCGCGGTCGGCAATCAGGTGACGGCCTTCGCCTGGGCACCGCTGTTCCTTGAATCCAGAAGTTGCTCCAGTTTCTCCAACCGCCGTCGCCCGCAATCGTGCCGGCATTGCCGCCGAGTTTCCAGAAGTTGGAAGCGCTCAAACCGCCCACGGTCGCCGCGTTCACTCCGTTCAAATTCGTCGGCCCGCCGCCGCCGATGATTCCCAGAACCCGCCGTTAATCGCGAAGCCGCCACATGATTGACTCCTTGCGTGAGTGGACACCGGAGGTTACTCGTGACGCGGGTGCAGCGCTCCGTTCTTCCGAGCACTTACCTTGTCAGGCGCGAAGGATTTTTTTGGCCGCTTGTTTGACGGCTTCGGCCAGTTCCCGCGGCTTCAGGACAATAGCGTCACCACCCCAACTAAGCACCCAGCGCTCAATCTCTCTCAAGCTGGAAAGTTTCAGGCGTAGTTCCACTCCCCCGCTCCTCAATTCACGGAGTTGCTGGGACTCATGCCATTTCTTTTCGCGGATGTAATCAGCCGCGCGCGCGTCGAAGCGAAGGACCACGTCGTATTCACCTTCACCAGAGTGGACACCAAAGCTGTCACGCAGTCGCTTTTCGAGCGAAAATTTTTGCGGGCGCTCGAAGGTCCGGCCCGTGATCTTCGCCGCCTGCACCCGCGCGGGAACAAAGGTGCGAATGTCTTTGCGGGCATGGTCCCAAGCGAACAGAAACCATTCGCCGTTGATGTTGCCGAGATGATACGGATCAATGAGGCGCAGCTCGTTTTGCCTGCTGCCAGGTTTGCGGTAATTCAATTCAAGCTGCTGGCGCTGTGCGGTGGCTTTGGCGAGCGTGTCGAAGATCTGCAGGTCCAGGACCGGCTCGGCGCGGGTGCGAAAGGAAATGGTGTGCTCGATGTCGGCGAGGTTGAGCGAGATGACGTCCGGCAGCGATTGCTCCATTTTGCGGATGGCACTGAGCAGCGGCTTCTCGAAGTTCGTGCCGCGATACTGTTGGAGGGCCTTTTCCGCGACGATCAGGGCGAAGAGTTCGCCTTCAGTGATTTGCACCGTGGGGAACGCGCTGACTTCCTCGGTGTAGTAATAACCAAATCGGCTGCCGTCGTATTCTATCGGCAGGTCGAGCCGATCGCGCATGAATTCAATATCACGATGGATGGACTTGGTGCTGACTTCGAGTTCGCGGGCGAGGGTCGAGGCGTTGGGGCGCTTACCGGATTGTAGCGCTTGATGGATTCGCAACATCCGCTCCAAGGGCGGTCGGGAGTGGGTTCCTG
>CAZNOE010000468.1:0-5246 GCA_964574525.1 uncultured Bifidobacteriaceae bacterium | reverse complement strand
AATGCGAAACGCCGGATACAGGGGCCGGCGGGGAATAAACAAACCGAGGACAATGGAGCAAGGTCCTCATTTCTTTTCAAAGTCATGAAACATATGAAACAGTATTTTTCTCAACGCAGCGGAAAGCTCAGCGTTTTCCTCGGCTTGCTGGCCGTGGCCGGTTGGCTGGGCGTCGCGGTAGTCGCCAAGGATTCCGCCAACCCGCCCAAGGTCAGCGTCTCGGATCACCCGATTGACCGCACAGCGCGCACCGGCAACAGTTTCTCACCGGTCGTGAAGAAGGTCGCGCCGAGTGTCGTGAACATTTATTCGACGCGCACGCTTAAGATGCCGCGCTTCCGGAATCCGTTCTTCGATTTCTTTGGGGAAGGTTCCGATCCGGGCGGCGACCGTCCGCTCACGCGCAAGGCCCAGAGCCTCGGCTCCGGTGCCATCGTGACTGAAGACGGCTACATCCTCACAAACAACCACGTCGTCGAAGGCGCGGACCCCGACGGTGTGAAGGTGGCGCTGGCCGACGGCCAAGCGCAATACACCGCCAAAATCATCGGCACGGACCCGCAAACGGAAGTGGCCGTCTTGAAGATTGAGGCGAAGAAGCTTACCCCGATCCTGCTTGCCGACAGCGACAAGGTTGAAGTGGGCGACGTTGTGCTTGCGGTCGGCAATCCCTTTGGCGTGGGACAGAGTGTGAGCATGGGGATTGTCAGCGGTTTGGGACGTTCGGAGGGCGTGACTCACTATGAGGATTTCATTCAAACCGATACGGCTATCAACCCGGGCAACTCAGGCGGCCCGCTGGTGGACACGGAAGGCCGCCTCATCGGCATCAACACTTTCATCGAGAGTCCCAGTGGCGCCAATGCGGGTGTGGGCTTTGCCATTTCCGCCAATCTCGCCCGCTCGATCATGAACCAGCTCATCACCGACGGCAAAGTCGTCCGCGGCTACCTGGGCGTGATCCCTCAACGCATAACCCGAGACCTTGCGGAGGAATTTAACCTGGCCGATCAATCCGGCGCGCTCGTAGGCTACGTGCAACCCGGCGCGCCGGCGGCGACGGCGGGATTGAAGGAAGGCGACGCCATCATCGAATTCAACGGCAAGAAGGTGACCGACTTTAACCAGTTCCGCCTCTTGGTCGCGCAAACCGCGCCCAAGACGAAGGTCAGCCTGAAAATCCTGCGCGACGGAAAGGAAAAGACCCTGACGGCGACGCTTGGGACACTTCCGGGCGAACAGTCACGCCGCGGCCGAAACGAGCAAACGCAGCCCGAGGAATCGAAAATTGATGCGCTCGAAGGCGTGGAGGTCGCTGATATCGATCCCCGAATGAGGAGGCGAAGTGACCTTCCCAAGCAAATGCAGGGCGCGCTGGTGACGAATGTGGAGGCCGGTTCGGCGGCCGAGGAGGCGGGACTCAAACGGGGAGACGTGATTCTCGAAATCAACCGCCAGACTGTGCGTGACGCGGACGCGGCGATTGAACTCAGCAAGCAAATCAAAAGCGACCGTATCCTGCTCCGCGTGTGGACGAATGCCGGCGGGTCAGGCGGCACGCATTATATCACGGTGGACAACCGCAGGCGCAAGTAGCCGTGGCGCAGGCTTCCAGCTTGCGAAAGTGACACCGAGCCTCCGGCAGCCTCCGGCTTTGGGGGATGCAAGCCGAGCTGCGGGGACGTAACGCCAACCCTGAGGGTCGGCGGCACATGGCAAGCCTCTGGCTAAGCCTCTGGCTTGCCGCCCAAGTTACCATCGGGACCCTTCGCCAAGCCAAGAGGCTTGACGACACTCCCGCAGGCGGGAGGTCTACGCCACTACTCGTAGCGTAAAGCCTGGATCGGGTCGAGCTTGGCCGCTTTCAAGGCGGGAAACAAACCCGCGATGACACCAACGGCGGCGCTGAACGCCACCGCCACCATCATGGCCGTCGGCGTAATAACCGGCGTGTTGGCTGTCGGTGCAATCGCCTCCAGCATTTGCACGAATCCGTACGAAGCGACCACGCCCATCGCCGCGCCGAGCAGCGCAATGACAACGCTTTCGATGAGGACCTGTGTGAAGATGGCCAGACCCGTGGCGCCGACGGCTTTGCAAATGCCGATCTCGCGGATGCGCTCGTTGATGCTGGCGAGCATGATATTCATGATACCAATCCCGCCGACCAGCAGGCTGATGGCGGCGATGATGCCGCCGCTCATGCGGGCGTTGCGAATCTGTTGATCAATGCTCTCCAACTGGTTTTCCTGCGTGCGGAAGGTGAAGTCCTCGATGCCATGATGGGTCATCATGAGAACGTTGCGGGCTTGCTGCAGCGCGGGCTCCAGTTCCTCGAGGTCGAAAACCTTCAAGTCAATGTCGCTCAGCCGCGGATTAGGAACACCATCGCGGTCGCCAGCGGCGCGGAAGCGGAGCCAGGCGGTATTCAGCGGCATGTAGATCGTCTGGTTCTTTCGCGCAAAAGCCCAGTTGCCGCCACGGCCCCAGCCGCGCATCCGGTTGGGGCCGGTTGGCGTTTCTTGCGGCCGTTTCTTCGCCTGTTCGCGCAGTTTCTTGTCCTGCTCGCCTTCGTAGTGTTCGAACATGCCGATGATCGTGAAGGGTTGTCGGTTGAGGTAAATGAGTTCGCCAATCGGAACGATCTCGTGCCCGGTGCGCTCCGGCGAACCAAAGAGGTCATCGCGGATGGCCGTGCCGATGACGCAGACCGCGCTGGCATTCTCCTCGTCGAGTTCGGAGAAAAACCGTCCATGCTCCAGCGTATGCAAATTCATCTCCAGCACCGCGGGTGAAACGCCGACGCACTCATCGGCCCAACTCGTTTTTTCACCGCGCGTGAGGAGCACATCGTCAATGGCCATTTCGGGTGAAACGAGGCGGAGCAGGGGCGCGCTTTCCCGCAGCGCCTGCACGTCCGCCATGGTGCGGCCCGGCGCCTGATCGGCGAGATGCTCCTGCTCGGCGGGAACTTCCTGTTGTTCGAGCAACACCTTGTCCGCGCCCCCCATCGCAATCATGGTTTCCCTCATGCCGTTTTCCATGCCTTTGATGATCGCCGCCATGCCGACGAGACTGGCCACGCCGAGGATGATGCCGAGCATGGTCAACAACGAACGGAATTTGTGCGACCACACTTCCTTCAGGCCGGCGGTTATGGTGGTGGAGAGGGTCATGGGGGAACGATGCTGGATGCTGGATGCTGGATGCTGGATGGGGCGCGCATCAGGTCACCTTTCGCTAATGTGAGAAAGCGTTCACTGTTTGAGTGAGTGGAGAGCGATGCTGGATGCTGGATGCTGGATGCTGGACGAGGCGCGCATGGACTTACTTTTCGCTGATGTGGGAGCGTTCGACTGACTGGGTGAACAGGTTCAGCTTCTTACCCAGTGTTTCGAGTCTCGCGTGGAGATCGTCATAAAGTTTGCGATCCGCCAGCGACTCGGTTTCAAACAATGTCTCCAGATGGTCAACCGTCTCATCACACGAGGCGAGTGAGTAGGTGAGAAATTTGATGAACTCCTGCTTGTAGCGCCTGCGGCCATAGCCTTCGACAATGGTTGATTTGATGGATTTGACTGAGCGTCGGATTTGACTTCCTTCCTCGAACATCTCGAACTTTGGGAGCTTTTTCAGAGTCATCTGATGCACGTCCACGACCAACGTCCGTGCCAGTTGCCAAATTTCGAGATTTCGATAGCTCATGGTTTTTGGTTAGGTTGTCTGCGTTCTTCGTTGTATTGCGTGCCGAAAGTTATCCAGCATCAAGTATCCAGTATCCAGTATCGCTCAATTATCCAGCATCGCTTCACTCATACCTCAGCGCCTGAATGGGATTGAGCCTCGCCGCCTTCACCGCCGGGAAGATTCCGGCCAGTACCCCGACCAGCATGCTGAAGCCGAACGCGACGGTCATCGCGGTGACGGTCACGATGGGCTCGTTCTCCGTCGGCGAAAACGAACTGAGCATGTGGACCAAAGCGAAAGAAGTCGCCAATCCTGCCAGGCCGCCCAACACCGCGATCACCACGGACTCAACCAGGATTTGAATGAAAATGTCGCTCGTGGCCGCGCCGACGGATTTGCGGATGCCGATTTCCCGCACGCGCTCGGAAATGCTGGCCAGCATGATGTTCATGATGCCAATGCCCCCGACGAGCAGGCTGATGCCGGCAATCAGCCCGCCGCTAAGCCGCGCATTCTGGATGAAGGTGTTGATGCTTTCCGCCCACTCCTCTTGCGTGCGAAAGTTGAAGTCTTCAATTCCGCGGTGCGTGCTCATCAGCACATTGCGGACTTGCTGCAACGCTTCCGGCAACACGTCCACGCTGGCGATCTTCAGTTCGAGTGTTGACAGCCGTGGATCGCCTGTCGGAGCAGCAGCGGCACCGCTGCTCCCACTGCTGCTGGTGGTGCTGCTGCTGCTACCACCGCCGCCGCCACCACGCCCGTACGTGGGCACGGCGCCAGTGCGGAACTTCATCCACATTGTGTTCAGGGGAATGTAGATCGTTGAATTCTTGAACCTGAAGACGTCGCTGCCTCGCTGCCGGCCACTGCGGCTGCGGCCGCGGTCGCGCGCCACCACGTCTTTTTGCTTGTGTTTCGCAGCTTCGAGCTTGGCGAACTCGCGCGCCTTGCGGTCCTGTTCGCTCTCGTAGTGCTGAAACATGCCGATGATCGTAAAAGGCACGCTGTTGATGTAAACCGTTTCACCGAGGGGGATGACCTCGCGGCCCGTGCGTTCGGGCGAGCCCCACAATTCGTTGCGCGTTTCCGTGCCGATCACGCAGACGTTTCGGGCCATTTCATCGTCCAACTCGTTGAACATCCGGCCATGCTCGACGACGTGCTCGCTCATTTCCACTGCCACCGGCCACACGCCGCTGAGCGACCACGCGCGAAATGATTTGCCGTTGCCAGACACCACGCCCGAGAGGCGCATCTCCGGGGAAAGTCGTGTCACCAATGGCGCGCTTTCTTTCAGTGCGAGAACGTCGTTGATGGTAATGCCCACGGCCTGGTCCATGAGATGGCGCTGATCAATCGGCACGTTTTGCGGTTCGATGCGCACTTTTTCCAGCCCACCGATGGCGACGAGCGCTTCTTTCGCGCCCTTCTCCATTCCCGCAACGAGGGCCGACATGGCCACCAAACTCGACACGCCGAGGATGATTCCCAGCATGGTGAGCAACGATCGGAACTTGTGCGACCAAATCTCGCGGAAGCCGGCGATGACGGTCGTA
>CAZNOE010000467.1:0-5247 GCA_964574525.1 uncultured Bifidobacteriaceae bacterium | reverse complement strand
GGCCAAGCTGGCGCTGGCCCACGCGGCGCATCCGGAAACATTTCCGCCGATTGATCCGGCGAAGAACAAGGACCATACGCGCGAATTGATCGGCTTCGCGCCATGGGCGATCACGGAGTATTGCGGGAAACTCAAGTCCGGCTTCTCGTACCTCAAGGCGTTCCAGGAACACGGCGGCACGCCGGAGGAAATCGCCAACGCGCAGCAGGACATCATTTACGTCATGGGCGTGATGGGTCATTACGTCGGCGACTGCTCGCAACCGTTGCACGTCACGAAACATCACCACGGCTGGGTGGGCGACAATCCGCACGGCTACGCGACGAACAGCAGCATTCACGCGTGGATTGACGGTGGATTTTTCCGAAAGGCAGGCGGCATCAAGCTGGAGTCGCTGACGGGAAAAATCCGCCCGGCGAAAATTGTCGGCGACCCGACGAAGCCGGATGATTTGTTCAAACAAGTGATGGCGTATTTGCAGGAAACCTACAAACAGGTCGAGCCGCTTTACCAGTTTAACAAGGACGGCAAGCTGCAGCCCGAGAGTGAAAAGGCGAACGAAGGGCGGGCGTTTCTCGAAGGTCAGTTGGTGAAAGGCGGCCAGATGCTGGGCGACCTGTGGTTCTCCGCGTGGCAACAGGCGACCGAGGACAAATATCTCATTCGCAATCTCACCGAGCGCAAGGCGGCGAACGTGGACAAGAAATGAGCGAAGTTGTCTCAGGCAGGTTGATACGCGCGGCAGCAATCGTCGTGCTGCTGGTCGTGTTGGTCGGCAATCGCGTTTGGGCGCAGCCGAACTTCGGCCTTGGGGTGACCGCTTCGCCGAATCCGGTCGTGATCACTCAGGCGCTGACTTACACCATCAACGTGACCAATCAGACACCGGTGCTGCTGCAGAATGTTGTTGTGAGCAACCAGTTCTCGGCGCCGGTGCAGTTTATCGCAGCCACAAACTCCAGTCCGGGGGACCTGACCACGAATGCAAACACGATCATCTTTCGGATCACATCGCTGGCGAGCGGCCAGCCTGAGTTCCTGACGCTGGTGATTTTGCCAAGAGCGTTTGGAAATCTCACCAACACCGTGACGGTCGCCTCCCTCACCACGACCAATGTGACCACCAACGTTACGACGCAGGTCATCGCCGGACAATCGGAACTGGGAATAACCATAGCCGGTCCGGCGCAAGCAGTCCTGGTCAATGATTGGATGACTTACACGCTGACGGTGACGAACCAGGGACCTGATGCCGCGCCAAATGTGATCGTGAGCAACAACTTTCCTGCTGACGTCAAACTGATCAGCATTACTCCGTCGAACCAGGTTTTCGCTGTGACGAACAACATCCTGCACTGGAGCGCAGGCACACTGGCGAGCGGCGCGTTCAGCCGGTTGAACGTCACGGTGCAACCGACCAACACGGGCGTCGGGACGTTTTCTGCGAGTGTCAGCGCCGCGAACGTGCTCGACACAAACACGGTCAATGACACCACGAGCACAAATATTGACGTGGGCCCGTTGGTGGCCGGATCGCTGATCGCCACCAATGCTTCGGCAATGACCTTCAATCCGCAGACAGGGCTGATGGAGCAGACCGTAGGATTGGTCAATATCGGCACGAACGCGGTCGCTTCGGCCCGCATCATCGTAACGGGGTTAACCAACCGGCTGTTCAACGCCGTCGGTACAAACGATGGCAACCCTTTTGTCGTTTACGGCGCGACGTTGGAAACAAATCAACCTGTTAACCTGTTAATGGAATATTTCGTTCCCACCCGTCTTCCAATCGTGGTGGCGGATTCGCAGTTGCACGCGTTTGGAGCACCGGCGGTCAACCTCGCGCCGCCCGGCGGCACGCCGTTCAGCATCACGCTGATAACGAACCTGTCATCCGGTCACATTCTCATTGAGTTTAAGTCGTCGCCTGGCGGGAGCTACACCGTGCTTTACGCCGACAACTCCAGTTTCTCCAACGAACTGGCGGCGCAGCCGGCCATCGTGGCGCCGGCGGACCGTGTGCAATGGCTTGACGACGGGCCGCCGAAAACAGTGAGCCCCCCCGCCGGCGTAAGTTCGCGCTTTTATCGCGTGATCCAAAATCAATAGCACTTGTGGAGAAGCAAAGCACATCACCCATGACCACCTTTCGCATCATTGATGTTCTGGTGTGCGGAGCTGCATGGGCCTTTGCCGGGTTGGGCCTCATCGCCTCAGCGCAAGAACCGCAGTTTGATGTCCCGCCGCCGCGGGACCTTTGGATCAAGGTACCGGTTACGGCCGAGGAGGACTGGCCGCGTCATTTCCGCATCGGAATGTTGGTGGGCATGAACGTCAAGGCCGACTTCAGCATGAGCGGCACGCAGTTTCCCGTTTCGGGCAGCCAACCGGGCGGATCTGGCGGAGGAGAGCATTTTTATGATGACGGCTACGTGCGCGTTGATGAAACGGGCAACGCACAAGGCTTCACGTCCTTTTGGGGTTACAACAACCCTGCGCAATACGACCCGGTCGCGCACACGCTTGCGATGCACAGCTCAAAGTCATTCGGCGCCGGCGGAAGCTCAGAAGGTGATGACTCGCCGTACTTCGGGCTTGATCTGGCCTACGGCGGACAGCTGGGGCGTTGGGGGCCGGCGCGTTACGGCTGGGAGTTTGGTTTCGGTTTCCTGCCGATCAGCATCGAGGACAAAAAGCCGAAGGTTGGGGTGATCAACCGGACGGTTCATACCTTCGACACGGGAACCATTTTGCCGCCGACGTCCCCGTATAACGGCGGCCCCAGCGGGATTGGGCCGACCATCCGCGACGCGGCCACGGTCCAGGACGACGACACAATTGTGGGAACAGTTTCCGGTTCGCGAACGCTGGACGTGACACTTTACGTCGTGCGACTGGGGCCATTGCTTCACTGGGAACTGGATCGGCACTGGGCCGCCTCGCTGAGCGTAGGGCCGGCCGTGGGATATGTGGACGGAGAATTGAGATTCGACGAGGTCCTGGTGACGGGAAGCGGCAGTGCACGAAATACCGGGAAGGTGGAAGGTTCGGGCATGGTGTATGGCGGCTATGTCAGTGCCGCGGTGATGTATCACGCAGTGGAAAAGGGAGACTTCTACGTGGGCGTGCAGTACATGCCGCTCGGCAGCATGTCCGTAAACGGCAGCGGGCGCGAAGCCCGATTGAACCTCGCAGGCGGCATTTATTTTTCAGCCGGATTCAACTGGCCGTTTTAGAATCATGTGGAATTCCCGGGGCGGCTTCGGGTAACCGGGTTTCAGCGCGCGCTCCAGGGTATTCGCCGATTGCGCCCGCCCCGTTTTCGGCTATAACCAGCGCCTCATGTTGAAGTCTCTCTTCAAACCAATCATTGATTGGTATATGGCCGCGCTGGCCAAAGGTGGCTACGCGCTGATCGCATTGCTGATGGCTGTCGAAAGCTCGATCGTTCCGTTGCCCAGCGAAGTCGTCATCCCGCCCGCCGCGCATCTGGCGCACACCGGGCAAATCCCGCTCAGTCTGTGGGGCATCGTTCTCGCCGGCACCATCGGTTCGTGGCTGGGGGCGACGGCGATGTATTGGGCCGCGCGAATCGCCGGGCGGCCACTCGTCCTGCGGTATGGACGCTACGTTTTCATCAAGCCGGAAAAAGTCGAAGGTGCCGAGCGCTGGGCGGCGCATTACGGAGGGATGGGCATTTTTATTTCGCGATTGCTGCCCGTGGTACGGCATCTCATCGGCCTTCCGGCCGGAATTGTGCGCATGAACTACAAAAAGTTTTCGCTCTACACGTTGCTCGGTTCGGCGATCTGGTGCGCAGTGTTGTGCTGGCTCGGCGTGAAGATGGGGCAGGACGAAAAGCTGATGGCGGGTGAAATGCACCGCATCACTCTCTGGCTGGGCGGGGCAATGCTGTTGCTGGGTGGACTTTACTATTTCTTCGTCCATCGGCACATGAAGAAGCTGCGGCCGTGAGAGCGGGGCTGGCTTCTATCTATCTCGCAAAAAATCTACCGCCGCCTCGCGACGCCGACTCCAAAATCAATCGGGCCGCGGAGGAGCGCCGGCACCGCCTGATGGCATGATCTGGTTGAACCGCGCGGGCCATTGACTCAAACGTTGCGCGAAATCTGGCAACACCCGGTGACTTGAACCAAAGTCGAAGGCGTGCCACCGCCTGACTCCGAAGTCGCAAGCGCAGCGATGGCGCGGACGCCCGGACCGCCCGGGCCGTAAGGCGCCTCCTTCATCTGCACTGGCGGGACCGGGCCCGACCTTACGGCTCCAGCCGGATGACGAGGTTCGTAATCACCTTGCCGTTCGCTTCCGTGAAACGCAAACAGCCCTGCCAGTCACTTCCCCCTTCGTTGAAGATCTTGAAAACCACCACGTTCACGCCTTTGTTCAGCGTGACGTTCCGGGCGACGTCATCGTCCTGGTTCAAGCCGCGCGGCTCGGAGGTTTTCAGCAACAGCTTTCCGTTGAGATAAACCTTGCCCTGGTCGTTGCTGCCCATCTTCAACTGCAAATCCTTCCGCTCCGCATCGGCGTGAACATAGCAGACGGCGTAGGCAACCGTCTTTTCCGTCGGCTGCTTGGCCAGCTCGTTCAAGTCCAGGTAGTACTCGCTCGCTTTGACTTTCTTCCAGGTCAGTTCTTTGCCGCCGATCGTTACCTTGTCTCCCGCTTTCGGTTTGAGGCCTCCCTCGTCTGGGATTTGATTCTTCTCGATGGCCGCCGCGCCATCGGCGTCCGATTCCAATTGGATGGGGGACAACACCAGCCAGTCGCCAATGAATCCATCGCTGCGCGGCGCGAATTCTTCAGCGCCACGTGCGGAGGAAACCGCGAAGAGGCTCACCAGCACGCCTGTCGTAATCATCAATTTTGTGTTCATAACGTAATTCTCCATGAGTTGTTGTTTGAATCTCGCTCAAAAATCCCAGCCACTGGGATACACAGTAGGAACAAGCTGGTTGGGTTTTGGAAGGTTTCGCCCCTTCAAGTTGGCGCTGTCAATTGAATTTTTTGTGCGCCCGTCCGCGCCCGATCCTGCAACGGAATAAGGGAGCGGGCCTGGTGATTGAAAAACCCACCCCTGACCCCTCCCAGGAGGGGACAAAACAGCAGGCGCGCGACGGCAGTTCCCCTCCTGGGAGGGGTCAGGGGTGGGTTCATGGTCCAAGTGCCTCTCCACAGAGTCCGCCGCGCGAATCACGCCCGCACTCGAATCAGCGTCTTCACCGC
>CAZNOE010000466.1:0-5254 GCA_964574525.1 uncultured Bifidobacteriaceae bacterium | reverse complement strand
GCCGCCGGCGCCGGCGGAAAACCGGTCGGTATAGACCAACGCGTAACCGAGCGGAAAGGTTGTAGCTGGGAGTGGCGTTTGCACCCGCGCCATCACGCCCATGTTCATGCTCATACTGTTGTTCCAGTTGATCAAGTCCGTCCTTACGGTGAAATCTGGAATGGATGGGCCATTGAGATAAACGCTCCCCACCCGGCCGGGGTTGGCGGCGGTCCCGGTATCTGACGTGATTCGATAGGCCAGATTGGCCGGCGAGATCGGGTTGGCGGGGAAGGTGAAGGTTTGGTTTAGCCCCGCTGGGGCGTAATGAGTCCAACCGAAATCCGAGTTGGCATTGAAGTCATAGGAAATCTGCGCATTGACGGTGAAAACGAATCCGGCCAGCACCAGGCCGCCTGCGGTTACAATTAGTTTGGTTTTCATGGTTTCGGTTGATGCGGTCGGCCTGTATTGATCTTCTGAGGAGACTCTTGCAATCGTTCCTGTCGTCACGGTGCAATTCCATACCAAGGTCGGCGGGCTGTCAACATAATTATCATAATTGTCGTCCACATAATTGTCGCCCGAACAAAAATAGCGAAATGCTCATTTTCAGGCTTAACTTCGCATCTTCTGGTGCGCGCCGCGGTGCGGTTTTGAGTGACGCCATTCGGCCAGCAACGCCCGCAACGCGGCAACAAACGCCAGCGGCTGATCAAGCAGGAGGTGATGATTCGCCTCCGGGATGGCAACGAACGGCGCGCTGCTATCGAGCACCTTGAACATGTAATCAACGACGTCTTGAGAGAACAACTGGCTGTTCTCGCCGTAAATCACCCCGACCCGGCAGGCCAGATTGGAAAGGTCCTCCGACAGGTTGCCGATCTTGAACCCGCTGAAGAATTGGTCGTCGAATTTCCAACTCCAGCCGCCTTCAACCCTGGCCAGCGAGTGGCGGGCAAGATAATCCAGAATGAAACCGTTCTCACAAGGTTGCGCCGGCACCAAACGAAAGCGGGAAAGCGCCATTTCAAAATCAGGATAAATCTTCTTGCGTTGAATGGGTGAGTATTTCGGGTCACGTTCCCATTCGTAGTCCGGCGGACGAACCGGCGCATCCACCAGCACGACGCCTTTCAGTTTGTCGCCATGAAGCAAGCCGGTCTTCAACGCGACAAAACCCCCAAAGCTGTGGCCGATGACGACGGTGTCCCGCTTGAAGCCAGCATCGGCGCAAACGCTGATCAATTCCTGGGCGAAGACTTCCGGCGAATAGCTCCGGCGATGGCCGCTGTCGCCCATGCCGCTGAGATCAATGGCGGCAACGCAGTTGTGATCCGTGAAATAGGGCGCGATGAAATCCCACCAGTGCGCGTGCGCCCCGCTGCCATGGACCAGCAGCAAGCCCGGCTTGCCGCCGTCGCCCCACCGAAGATAATGAATGGGGCAACCTTCCACCTCCGCCACACAATCCTTCCGCGGTTGCGCCACCGCGCGCGTAAACCACTCCGGGGCTTCAATTATTTTCTGGCTCATCTTTCAGCGAGGCCGGGCTTCTTTTTCACCGCGGCGCAGGACTTTCTCCATTTCATCCGGGTCGTCCAGCGGGAAGGATCGGCGCGCGTTTCCGTAGTCCGGGTCCTTCGGGTCTTTGGCTTTTTCCGGGTCGAAGATGCGTGGATCCACGGACACGCATTGGTAGGGACGGAAATCCGGCGTCGTCGTGAAGCAGTCGGAGAAATCGTTGGCCAACGCGTCGAACATGTTCAGCGGCGGCAGGCCGAATATCTGGTAAAGCGTCCGATGCATGCTGACGATGGTGGTGTGCCGGTGTGAGACGTTGCCGCGCCTGGCCCAGGGGCTGATGACCAACAGCACGCTGCGCTGGCCGTCCACGTGGTCGGGTTCGCCGCCGGCATCATCCTGCGTCACGAAGATGGCCATGTTCTTCCAATAACGTGTGTGGCTCAGGAATTCGACGATGCGCCCCAGCGCGAGGTCGTTGTCGGCCATGTAAGAGGCGAGATACGGATAACCCTTGTCCGGTCGGAGTCCGCTGCCGTGGTCGTTGCAGATGGCGATGTTGATGAACTGCGGGAGCGGTTTTCTGTTCCGGAGGAAAAGCCTTTCAACGTCCTTCATGAACCAATGGGCGCGGTATTGGTCGGGGATGTTGGTGTTGAAAATCGGAAACTCGCGGCAGGTATTATCATAGAGAACCTTCGGCATGGGAACGTTGACGACTTCGCGCGCGCCGGTCGGATGCTCGTCCTCCTCTTCTTCCACGCCGGGAAATTCAAACCCTTCGCCATAGTTGCGAAACCGGATGCCGCTCCGCGCCAAGTGCTCCCACATCGAGCCTGCCTCCGGATAATCCTCCGGCATGAGCGAACCATTCGACCCCATGGAATAGCGGCGGCCGGGCGCGGTGCTGTTTTTCTTGAACGACCACCCGACCGAGTAGGTCATCTGCATCAGGTTGTTCGGTTGCACACCCACCAGCCAGCGATGGCCAACGCCGGAAGCTTCCGGCTCCATGTAGAAGTTGTCGCTCACGGTGAACTGTCGCGCGAGGGCGTTGTGATTGACCATGACTCCCACATCTTCCAACGTGGGCTGGCCATCTCCTCGAATGGTCTGGTGCAATCCCCAACGCAGCAAACTGGGGTCGTGCTTCGCGCCGGGAATGCGATCGAAGATGGTATCGTAGGTGTGGTTCTCTTTCGTGATGAAGACAACGTATTTGATCTGCTTCGAGATTTTGCCCGGCACAGTCGGGATGACGGGTGAGGACATCGTCTCCCGGTTGGCGCGACGATCCACCATTCCGTTGTAGGCCAAAACGTCCGCCGCCATCGTCTTGAGTTCGCCATCGGATGGCACATCAAGAATGCTGACGACACCGCGCATGCCGAGGAAATCGCTCTTGGGAATTTCCTTTCCGGCGTTGGGCCCATTCCCAAATCCCCGGAAGCAGATACAAGCCAATTGTCGTCCATCCGGCGAAAGCGCAACTCGGTAAGGATACCACGCCGTCGGAATATGTCCGAGCACCGCCAGCGTTTTCGTGTCGAAAACAGCGATGGCGTTAATCCCCAATTCCGCGACGTAGAGCCGCTTGCCATCCGGCGAAACCGCCATCCCCGACGGGCTGACGCCTCGCACCCGAGACACCAGCGGCGAGGGAACGATGCGTTGCTTCGCCACGATCTTGTTCTCCGCCAGATCAATTCGCTCGATCATGTCGTTGTTGCCGTTGGAGACAAACAGTGCGTCGCCATGCGTGGCCAGGAAGTTCGGCGCGCTGCCGCCGACGGTCTTGCCATTGTCCGCCGGCGCGCCAACGAGCAGGCCTGTCTTCAAGCGGCTGATGACTTTTGGCGACGCCGGATTCGCCACGTCCACACCCCAGACGGAAAAAGATTCGGGCACGTTCGGTTCGCCCAGGCCCGGAATCTTTCGTCCTTCGAATTCAACGCCGTCGCGCGCCTCTTTGCTGGGATAGCCGAAGGGTGGAAACGTCAGGCCGCGCTTGTCGAAGCGGTCATCGTTGGGCGGCGGCACCGGGCTGTACTCGAACAATCCGATGTTCGCCGCATAAACCTTGTCTCCCACGACGGCGAGCGCGTAAGGATATCTACCCACCCGCACCGAACCAACGGCCTGCCGCCGTTCCGCGTCAACCACCACGACGCGGAAGTTGGTGACGTCAGCGCAATAGAGATGTTTCCCGTCACGGCTCACTTTCACATCCACGGCGTAGCTGTCTTCGAATCTGCGTCCGCCAAGTTCTGTGTTCAATGACACCTCGGCGATCTTCTCGTGCGATCCTGTGTCGAAGAAATAGATGGCGCCCGTTTCACCGCTGCTCCAGTAAAGCGCCCCACCGTTCGGAGAAAAGTCCGCGCCGCCTGCATTGGTGGGCTTCGCTTTTCTACCGGGCCTGCTCTGGTGAAAAGGCGGGCTGACCACAGCCACGACAGGCTTCGCCTGCTGCCAGTCAGTGATGAGTTGTCCCACGCCGTCGCTGGCAACGAATAACAGCTTGCCATCCCGGCTCATCGCCAATCCGTAAGGCGAGTGGCCAACGGGCAGGTGTCTGCCAGCCGGCTTTATGTAGCGGCCGTTCGAAAGAATGGTCAGGCCGTCCGGGTCGTGTTTCGCGTAAGTATCAACAGAGGGCGCGTGGAGATAAGGTTGATCCGCGGCGCTGGCTGCCAAACCAAGGCCAAGCAGGACGAGAGTAACAACTTTCAAACGAAGTTTACTGGCGGGCATACTTGGTTTTTATTTGTTCTTTGTCGGACCGGTTTCAATTCGCCTTATCCCCGAAGGCTGTCTGATCAACGTAAATCTTCTCGCCGGCAAATTTTGCGGCAGTTGGATTCCAAGGGAAGAAAATGATAACAGTGGTGCGAACAGTTTTGCCCGTGGGTTCGAAGCCAGCCCACGGCCCAAGATGTGTCCCGGTCATCTCCGCTACCTCGAACACGCCTTGCGGACCGATCACGATGTCCGTCAGGTTGAACTTCACGTCCGGGAACGCGCCGAGGAATGTCGTGTAGAACTGGCGCGCGCCATCGTGACCTTCCCAGCGTTGGTTCAATGCGGGGATTTCATACACGCAATCTTCCGTGAGCGTATCAATCAACCCTTGGAGATCGCGGCCGTCTTCGGCGATGGAGTGCTTGATCCAAAGCCGGCGGATTGTCTCATGGAGTTCTGGCGTGATCTTCCAGCCAAGGCGTTCCTGAATTGTCGTCGGCATCGTCTTCGCGGCATCCGGCCTGCCGGGTGAGTTCAGTGGGGGCGGAGAATTGTTCATCGGCGGAATCTTGTGCCGCCAAGATTCAACGCGCCAGCCACATTTTTATCGTTCAAGTAGCAGCGTTGCCGCCACTCCCTCCCCTGAAAATCGGACGTGAGAGTTTCCCCTCATCCGGCTTAAGCCGCTCCAAAGCCCCGCGTGGGCGGAGCCGGTTTCGCGACGGTCGTTGATCGCGATTCGGTGAGATAGTCAGTCTTCGCCGCGGAGCAGAAGCGCATCGTTCGCGCAAGAAACCTAGGTTCCTTGATACGCTTATTTTCACTGAGGAACGAGCGTAGAAACTGATTTGCTTGAAGATCGAGTTGCTTGGGACGAGGTAGGAAAGCGATCCTTGGCTGCCCGATTCCGACCTCCGCCTCCAAATTGATTCGCGATCAGGAGCTTACGATTGCCGGGTATTTCTTGACCCTCCCAAATTGTCGCGGGCAGTCAATTTGAGTCTTAGCC
>CAZNOE010000465.1:0-5265 GCA_964574525.1 uncultured Bifidobacteriaceae bacterium | reverse complement strand
GCGACGAAGTCGAATTTCACCGGCGCGAAGTCGCGCGAGTGTTGGTCAAGACCGAGCCGCGCGAGTTGGCCGGCGATGCCGAAACGCTGGAGGTCCGCATAAGCGCGCAGGTGGACGTCGCCGCCGAACATGCCGGCGCCCACGAGGGCGATTTTGAGGGTGCGATCCATGATGAATAGAGTTGCGCTGGAAGTGTGTAGCGGCGCGTTGGCGAGGCGCAACCCATTTCCCAATCCTCACCGCGCATGATTCCGCAAAGAACCCTCACCCCGGCCCTCTCCCATCCGATGGGAGAGGGAGAATCGTTCGCCGCTTTCTCGAAATGTCGTGCGTCGGAGTTTGCCGGACCAACATTCGCAAAATTCCGAAATGTCCGGGAGAGTGAGGGTGAGGGTTTGCACTTTGCGCTTTGCACTCATCGCGGCACGTGGTTGAGTTCGTGGCGTGACCGGAGCAATTCTGAACGCGGCGGGAATCATCATCGGCGGGGTGGTCGGGCTGATGCGGACCACACCGCTCTCGGCGCAGACGCAAGCGTTTTTCAAACTGGCGCTCGGTGTCTTCACCGTTTTCTACGGCCTGCGCCTCACGTGGCTAAGTGTCAATGGTCCTCTGCCCATAGTCCTCAAGCAGCTTGCCATCGCCGCACTGGCGGTGACGGCCGGAAAGCTGTTGGGTCGTTTGTTGCACATCCAGAGGGCGTCGAATGCGCTCGGTCAATATGCGCGCCGCCTGATCGAACACACGAAACCGGACGACCCGCACCGTTACGGCAACGGCCTGAATGCCTGCGCCATTTTGTTCTGCGCCGCGCCGCTCGGCATTCTCGGAGCGGTGCAGGACGGTTTGCCGCCGGGCGCGGACGGGTCGGGCTACTACTACACGCTCGCGGTAAAAGGATTGATGGACGGACTGGCGATGACGGGGTTCGTGGTTTTGTTCGGCGCCGGCGCAATGCTGGCGGCTTTGCCGGTATTCGTGTTTCAAGGGAGCATCACCCTCGCGTGCAACCTTTACGTCGAACCGTTCCTGCGCCTGAACGGGTTGCTCGATTCCGTGAACGCCGTTGGGGGACTGATCGTTTGCACCGTGGGCCTGGTCATCTTTGAATTCAAAAGAGTTGAGCTGGCCGACTTTCTCCCCAGCCTCGTCGTGGCGCCGCTAATAACGTGGCTGTGGAGATAAGAGCCTGCCTTCCCGACCGTGGCTGCGCCTGTCTGGCCCGGAAGTTGCAGTAGGGTCTTTTGAATGCGAAAGTTGATCGGTCCGGTTTTCTCGGGTTTGCGGTTCCGCCTGCTGCTGCTGCTGGTGGTGCTGGCGTGCGCCCCATTGGCGGGATTGACGCTGCACAATGCATCGGCCGAACGCCGCCGCCAGGTGGCGGATTGGCAACAACGCTCGCAGGAAATCGTTCAACGGGCCGCACGGGAGGAAGAAAAAGTGGTCGGCCAGACCCGCCAGTTGCTGCTCGCCCTGGCCGAGTCTTCCGCAGTGCGTTCGGGCAATCGGCGGGAGTGCAACAAGCTATTGAACGACCTGTTCGCGAGCTATCCACGCTATGCCAATTTGGGATTGATCAGGTCAAATGGAGACTTTTTCGCGAGCACCCTCCCGTCAGCCGGATTGGGCAACCAGGCTGGCCGTGATTTTTTTCGCCGGGCAATCGCCACGCGCGCTTTCGCGATTGGTGACTCTCCGACCGCGCGCACGGGCGGCAAGACGACCGTCAATTTTGGTTTTCCTGTGTTCGACCAATCCGGGAACGTACAGATGGTGGTTTTTGCCGCGCTGGACCTGGACTGGTTCAATCGTTTCGAATCCGAATTTCAGTCGCAGTTACCCAAGGAGGCGACGTGGACCGAGATTGACCGCAACGGGACGATCCTCGTCCGTCATCCCGAACCGGAGAAATGGATCGGCCAGCCTTTGCCGGAGAGAGCGCTCGCGAAAACCGTCTTCAGCAAGCCCCACGGCGTGGTGCAGGCTTTAAGCCCGCAAGGGAATCCCAGTTTGTATGCCTATGCTGCCAGGCACAGTCAGTTCGTTTCGGGCGACGTCGTCACGCTCCTGGGCGTTCCCAAGCAAGTGCTCTTTGCTGAAGCCGACCGTATCCTTGTCCGCAATCTGGTTGGGCTGGGAATTGCGGCGGCCCTGGCCCTCGTGCTCGGTTGGATCGGCAGCTACTTCCTGATCCTGCGTCAGGTCCGGGCCCTGGTGAATTCCAGCACGCGGCTGGCAGCGGGCGATCTTAGCGCGCGCACAGGTCTATCTCATGGCGCCGATGAACTCGGCCAACTCACCGGCGCCTTCGATCAAATGGCGCAAGCACTCGAGCAGCGCGAAAAGGAACGCCGGCAAGCCGAACTGGACCGCGCAAGGCTGGCGGCAGTTGTCGAGTGCTCCGAGGACGCCATCGTGAGCAAGACGGCGGATGGCATCGTCGTGACTTGGAACCACGGGGCCGAGCGGCTGTATGGTTACACCGCCGAAGAGATGATCGGACGACCGATATCCATCCTTTACACGCCTGAGCATCAGCAGGAATGCCTGCGGATCATGGCAAAGGTCCGGCGGCGCGAGCAGGTGCCGGCTTATGACACCGTGCGGCGACGAAAAGACGGCACGGTGATTCCCGTGTCCGTGGACCTCTGTCCGATTGAGGTCAGGGAAGGAGAGAACGTTGATACTTCGCAAGCCGCCCGCGAGATCAGCCGGATGAAGCAACGGGAAGAGCAGTTCCACCAGGCACAGAAAATGGAGGCGGTGGGCCGGCTGGCCGGCGGCGTGGCCCACAACTTCAACAACGTACTGACGGTCATCTCCGGCTATAGCGAGGTCCTGCTGGAGCCCCTCTCGCCCAACGATCCCACGCGCTCTTCCATCGAGGAGATCAAAAAGGCCGGGGAGCGCGCTGCGGCTTTGACCCGGCAATTGCTGGTCTTGAGCCGCAAGCAAATGCTCGACCCCAAGGTGCTGGAACTTAACGCGGCCGTCGCCAACTGCGAAAAGATGCTCAAGCGCCTCATCGGCGAAGGCATTGATCTGGTCACGGTGCTCGATCCGGCTTTAGGCCGGGTGAAAGTTGATCCTGTCCAGTTGGAGCAGGCCTTGACGAATCTGGTGGTCAATGCTCGTGACTCCATGCCGCAAGGAGGCAAACTCACCATCGAAACCGCCAACGCCGTTCTGGACCAAGCCTATTGCCGCGCTCACGCGCAGGTCAAACCGGGTCGCTACATCATGCTCGCAGTGAGTGACACTGGCCGCGGCATGGACGAGCGGACGAAGTCCCACATTTTCGAGCCATTCTTCGCCGAGGTGACCGCCAGTCGCGAGCCGGAAAGAGTCCCGGGACTCGGCCTGGCGATGATTGACGGGTTCATCAAGCAAAGCGGCGGCCACGTCTATGTGCAGAGCGAGCCGGGCTTGGGCAGCACGTTCAAGATTTACCTCCCGGCCATCGAAATGGCGGCAGCAGCCGGCAACTAGGCGACGGACCGATGTCTGTTGCAGTCAGACTCGCACGGGTTCGACCCACATCGTGACGCTCTGCGGCGAGCGTGGCCTTAGGTCCTCAAGGAGATGCGTCTGGGTCCGCGACCCTGACCCGCAAAGTGCGTGAGCTGCTGGATCAATAGCGCCGCCGCAGACAGACTGGAAAACTCTCGTTGGGTTCGGTCCTGGTTCTTATCCTCGATCCTGTGAGGGATTCCGAGGATGACGGGGAGGAGAGTGTTCAGGGATTTTCACAAAACCGTGGCGGCGCCGCGCGCCGGAAGCGTCCGTTTCCCGAAAAACTTAAAGAGATAAACACCCCATTGCGCCGTTGCGTTTCCGTGCTTATTATTGCTTTGTCGAAAACGGGAAGCTCTTTCGAAAGAAGAGTCAGCCATTCTAGCCAATCAAAACAAATCGAAACCAACACCCACTATGAACAAACAAACCAAAGCCGAAACTCCCGACATGGGCACGCTCGCCGAAGATGCGCGGGCGTTGATGGCCGCCACGGCCGACGTGGCGGGTGAACAAGTCAGTGAGGCCCGCAAGCGCCTCGCCGCCGCGCTCGAAAGCGGCAAGGAACTCTATGGCCGTGTTCGTGAGAAGGCCGTCGAAGGGGCCAAAGCGGCCGACGAAGCGGTGCATGAACATCCTTATCAAGCCATCGGCATCGCGTTCGCTGTCGGTACGTTGGCCGGTTATCTCATCGCGAGGCGGGGCCGCAATTCTGACTGATCCCGTTATGGAACCGGCCACGATCAGCCTCGGGCAGCTTGCCGCGTCGGCGAGACGATTCGTGCGACGCTTATTGACCATCGGGGAAAACCGAATCGAGTTAATGATGGTGGAAGTGCAGGAGCAGCGCGAGCGGCTCCTGCACGCCATTTTGCTGGCCCTCGGCATTGCGGCCTTCGGTCTGCTCGCGGGCATCACGCTCAGCGGTGCGGTTGTAGTTTTGCTTTGGGACGTTTCGCCGCTGGCGGTTTTCATGGCCTTGACGGTCCTCTACGGCGGGGCGGCGGCCTTCCTTTATCGCCGTCTCACGGAACTGCTGCGCGACTGGAAAAACCTTCCTGCCACCCTCGATCAACTCAGAAAGGACCGCGAATGTCTGGAGAAAAGCCTGCCCTGAGTCCGCTGGAATTGCGGAAACGACTGTTGATTGCGGAAAGCGAAATCAACCGCGCGCAGTTGCGCGAGGAATGGGGGGCAATGGCCGGGGGTATTGCCGGCCTCGCCGATCGGGCGAAAACCGTTGGCTCGTATGCCTCGCTCGCGGCGGCCTTGCTGGCCGGTTTCGTCGCCTTCGGGCGTGCCAAAGGCACCCCTGCCACCGGGAAACCTTCCCGAATCCGGACTATTCTCAAGGGCCTGCGGTTGGCCGCATCCATCTGGCTGGCGTTCCGCGCGCGACCTCGCGAGAACGATTGAGCATCGCTGGGCCGTTCCTTCCCGGTGATCCCATTCTGAATCCTCGCGGGCCGCGGAGGAATGCTGCTGCTTTCGACCGGCGACAGGTCGCGCACGCCGCGCCGATGTCGAGGTTGACATCGCCATCGGTCTGCGGATAAGCAGAACGAAATCCACATGCACGGATGATATGACAGAACAACGCAAAGCCGTCTCCACTCAATCGTTACAACACGAGGGTCGCAACTTCCCGCCTTCGCCCGACGTGGTCAAACGCGCGCATATCAACGCCGAGACCTACAAGAAAATGTATGAGCGTTCGGTGAAAGACTCGGATGCGTTCTGGCTGGAACAGGC
>CAZNOE010000464.1:0-5281 GCA_964574525.1 uncultured Bifidobacteriaceae bacterium | reverse complement strand
TGGCTGGAATTGTCTTCTGCCGCAGCCTGCGAGTGGGCGGAGACGAATTCGACGAAACGATCGTTGCGCACATGAAACGGGCCTACAACTTAATGATAGGTGAACGCACAGCGGAAGAAATCAAGATACGTATCGGCTCTGCCTTTCCGCTGGAGCAGGAATTAACCATGGAAGTCAAGGGACGCGATCTGAGCGCGGGTCTGCCGAAAACGCTGACCATTCGCTCGGAAGAAATTCGCGAAGCCCTGCACGAGCCGCTTTCAAGTATTCTGGAGTCCATCCGACTGACACTCGAACGTTGTCCACCAGAACTGGCCGCCGACCTGATTGATCGCGGCATTGTGATGGCGGGCGGCGGCGCGTTGTTGCGCGGTATTGACCGGCTGGTGGCTGAAGAAACCGGCCTGCCGATCCATATCGCCGACGATCCGATGAGCGCCGTGGCCGAAGGCACCGGCCGGGTGTTGCAGGAACTCCAGTTTCTGAAGCGCGTCTCCACCAACTCCAAATAAATTCCCGCCTGCGTTGGCCTTGCGACGGAACTCCGACAAACGATGTCGGGTTCAATGACGCGCAATAGATGTTAAAACGGCCGCATTATATCGCCGTGGGTGTGGTGGTTTTGCTGGCCCTGCTGGTTCTGAACCTGCCGGGTCGCGCGACTGCTCGCCTCAAGCTGGCCATCGGCAGCCTGTTCCTGCCGTTGTTCGGTCTCGCCACCGGCGCGCAGCAGGCCACCAGCAAAGCCGGTGATTCCATCCTGTCCCGCACCGAACTGGCGCGCCAAAACGAATTGCTCCATCGGGAGAACGAGCAGCTCCGCCTGGAGGCAATGCGAGCCGATGAAATTGCCCGCGAAAACGACCGATTACGCAAACTTTTCCAATGGCAGCAACAACACCGGTGGAAATCCAGACTCAAGCTTGCCCGCGTTATTTTGCGTGACCCGGCCAACTGGTGGCACGCTGTGCAGATTGACCTCGGCAGCCGCGACGGCTTGCGCACCAACCTGACCGTGCTGACGATCGATGGCCTCGTCGGCCGCGTAAACTCAGTCGGCCCTATGCGCTCGCAGGTCGTCCTCATCGGCGACCCGAATTGCAAAGTCTCCGCGCTCGTGGAAAATGAAACTCACGACACCGGAGTCATCGGCGCGGGCGGACCGCTTTACACTTCGCTCGTTGAACTGAGTTATCTCTCACGCAACGCCAGTCTCAAGCCGGGTCAGCAGGTCGTCACCAGCGGACTGGGGGAAATTTTTCCGCCGGGCATTCCCATCGGAACGGTCGTGGACTCGCGCCCCGTCGAATACGGGCTTTACACTGAAGCGCGCGTTAAGCTTGCCGTCAATCTCGGCGCGCTGGAGGAAGTGTGGGTGCTGCTGCAGCCATGAACATTCTCCAAATCATTTTGATTTTGCTCGTCGCGTTCCTCGCGGTGTTCTGGGAAGCCGCGTTCCCCGCCACATCCCGTTGGCTACACGCGCAGGTTGATTTGCTTCCGGCATTGATGGTCTATGCAAGTCTGCGCCTCGGGTTGCCGGCCATCGCGCTGCTCGCCGTGTGCGGCGGATTGTTCTTCGATTCGCTTTCGGCGAATCCGCTCGGTATCAGCATCGTGCCGTTGTTCGCCGTGGGTCTGGCGATTTTTTGGCGGCGCGAACTGATTATGCGCGATCAACCCTACGCCCAATTTGTGCTCGGCCTGGGCGCGAGCGCCACCGCGCCGTTGCTGACCGTCTTGTTGTTGCTGACCGCTGGCCATCAGCCGCTGCTGGGCTGGGGTTCGCTCTGGCAATGGCTGGTGATGAGTCTCGGCGGCGCCATTGCTGCACCGCTGTTCTTTCTGTTGTTCGGCTGGTTCGAGCGCGCGCTCGGAAACGACCACGTCATTGAAACCAGTTCCCGCGAGGACCGCGAAATCCGGAGGGGAAGGTCATGAAACGCGATACTCGATGCTGGATACTGGATGCTGGATGCCGGTGGGGAACCTCCCAGGTCCAACGCTTACGAGTTCAAATTATGCATCCGGTATCCAGTACCGATCACCCGCCGCCATGCTGATTTTCGACCAATTGAAAAAGAACGACCCGCAGCTCCGGCTGCTGGCGCTGGTTGTATTCGTCGGCATGTTCCTGCTCTTCGCCGGTCTGTGGTGGGTGCAGGTCGTTCGCGCCCGCGATTATCAGGCGCACCTCGAAACGCAATCTTTCCGCACCATCCGCACTCCCGCCGTGCGCGGCAGGATTCTCGACCGCAACGAACAGGTTCTCGCCGAGAACCGTCCCACGTACAACGTCAGCCTCTATTTTGAAGATTTGCGCAAGCAGTTCGACGACGCGTATAACAGCGCGGCCAGACAGATCCGCCGGCAGCGTGAAGGCTTGATGAGGGAACAAGAGAAAAAGCTGGGCCGTAAACTCACCAAGCAGGAACGGGGCGCATATGCCTTGGGCCTGGTCGAAAAAACTGCGCTCCGCGAGAGGACGCGCTACGAGGTCGCGAGCAACGTCGTCTCTGAAATCAGTTCGCGCCTTCGGCAGCCGGCACCACTGCCCCTCGACCCCACAGATTTCCATCAGCACTACACCAAGCGTCTTGCTCTGCCCTATCCGGTCGTGAAAAATCTCGACCGCATCCAGATTGCGCGGTTCGAGGAGCAATTGGGCGGCACCTTGGGTGCAGATTTGGAAATCCACTCAACGCGCACCTATCCCTTCGGAACGACGGCTTCCCACGTGCTTGGCTACCTGCGTCGCGACAATGATTCCGTGGAAGGCGAAGAAGCGTTTTACTCGTATCGTCTGCCGGACTTTCGCGGAGTGGTAGGCATCGAAGGTCACTTCGATCAGCAATTGCGCGGGCGCGCGGGCGCAAAGTCTGTGCTGGTAAATAATCTCGGCTATCGCCAGACCGAAAACGTATGGGTGACCGCCGAAGCGGGTCAGGCGGTTGTGCTGACGCTGGACGTACGGATTCAACAAGAAGCCGAACGCGCATTGCGCACGCGCGCCGGCGCGCAGGTGCATGGCGCAGTGGTCGTGATGGATGTGCGCAACGGCGATGTGTTGGCCCTGGTTTCTGCCCCGGCCGTGGATCCAAACAATTTCATCCATGGATTTCCGACGAACGAAATCGCGCGCTGGCATGACGAGAAACTGGGCATGCAAAAAAATCGCGCTACCCGCGAGGTTTATCAGCCCGGCTCAACCTTCAAAACCATTGTTGCCCTCGCAGCGCTCGAAACGGGGGCCGTGAAAACAAATGAAATTGTCCATGTTGACGCCGACCCGCAGAATTCTGCGAGAGGTGCGTCTTTTGTTGGACGCCAAAAGATAAAGGACACAGCCCCGCCGGGAGATTACGATCTGCGGCGCGCACTTGTCCGCTCCTGCAACTCCTATTTTGTCATTATCGGACAGCGGCCCGGCGTCATCCGGAAAGTCGTGGAACTGAGCCGTCGCCTTCAGTTAGGCGAGCGCATCGGTCTTCCACTCCTGCAGGAATCCGCCGGACATTTTCCTGAACTCGACCAGGTTCTCAAGTGGCCCGCGGGCAACACGGCCAACATCTGCATAGGTCAGGGCGAAATGGACACTACACCCATGCAGATGGCGATACTGACCTGCGCCCTTGCCAATGGCGGCACCATTTTAAAGCCGCGCCTGTTGGAGCGGCTTGAGTCGCAAGACCCCGCGAATGTCGGCTCGTCAACCAGCTTTCCTCGTCGCCAGGTCGTGGGTGAACTCGCGGTGAGCGAACATAGCTTGAAGATTGTGCGCGATGACATGCTGGCTGAAACCGAAGATCCTGTCGAAGGCACCGGCAGGACTGCGCGAGTGGAGGGCTTGAGGATTTGCGGCAAGACCGGCACTGCGGAGGATAACGAACACACTATCAAAAAGAAGACCACGTGGTTCATTTCCTACGCGCCGTATGAGAGTCCTCGGTACGCAGTAGTCGTCATGGTCGAGAACGGCACTTCCGGCGGAGCGACCTGCGCACCGGTCGCCGCCGATATTTACAGAAAGATTAAAGACCTCGAGGCCGCCGCGGCGACCAGACCCATTGCCCAATCAAAATAAATGTTTGACGCCACATTCAACGAACACCACGGACGGCTGGACCGGCTGCAGATTGCGGCCCTCGGTGGGCTGATGTTGCTGGGCGTCTTGTTCGTTTACAGCGCGACGATGGTGAGCGAGTCGGCCCGGGCGCTGCCGTGGTATGACCAGGGTTGGATGCGTCAGATCGTGTGGTACGCGCTTGGCAGTGCTGTGGCGGTCGCACTGTGTTTCGTGGAGTACCACACCCTGGCACGCTGGGCGTTCGTTGCGTACTGGGCTTCGATCTTGACGCTGGTCGCGGTTCTCGTACCGGGCATCGGAAAAACTCACGGTTGGAACGCGATGCGGTGGATTGACGTCGGCCCATTCCAATTCCAGCCGTCGGAATTCGCCAAGCTCGCGTTCATTCTGGCCGCAGCGCATTTCCTCAGTCGGCCCGTGGACGAATTACGCCAGCCCGTGAATTTTGCAAAGGGCATCGGCCTGTTGCTGCTACCGTTCGCGCTGATTTTCAAAGAACCCGATCTCGGCTCGGCGCTGGTCTTGTTGCCCACAGGCCTGGCGATGATGCTCGTCGCCGGCACGCCGAAAAAATATTTGATTCGCCTGGTCGGCATCGTCGGAATTCTCGCGGCGCTTTTCCTCGTGGATGTTTTGTTTGCGCCGCCCGGGTGGTGGCAGATTTCATTGCAACCTTACCAGCGCAACCGGCTGTTGGTTTACTTCGACCGTGACTACACGCATTTCGCTACGCCGGGTGCCACACCGGCGGAGTTGCAGCGCCTGCGTGAGCGACAGTTCAACGATTCGCACAACGTGCGGCAGGCGTTGATTTCCGTGGGCTCGGGAGGCTTCACGGGCAAAGGCTGGCGGCAAGGCACACAGAATGCCCTGGGTTACCTGCCGCGCGCCGTGGCGCACAACGATTTCATTTTCTCCGTCATCGCGGAGGAGAAAGGATTCGTCGGCAGCGTGACCGTACTCACGCTTTACGCGGTCGTCCTCTTTACAGGGCTGAGGATCGCCGGCCAGGCGCGCGACCGCCTGGGCAAAGTGCTGGCTGTGGGAGTTGTCACGCTCCTGTTCAGCCATGTCTTCATAAACATCGGCATGAACATTCGCATCATGCCCGTGACGGGCGTCCCACTGCCGCTGTTATCTTACGGCGGGTCTTCAGTGCTCGGCTCGTTGATCGCCATGGGCATTCTTCAAAAC
>CAZNOE010000463.1:0-5285 GCA_964574525.1 uncultured Bifidobacteriaceae bacterium | reverse complement strand
TGATCGCGGTGTGTTGACAGCTCTTTCATTAACACCCTGCTTCAGCGGGGTGTTCAGCAGCAGCAGGGCCCGCCAACCGCTTCAGCGGTTTCTCGTGTGCCGGCAAACCGCTGAAGCGGTTCTGATCTTGCGACCACGGCAAATACCCCGCTAAAGCAGGGTGTTAATGAAATGGCCCCTATTTTCCGCCAAACCGTCACGGATTCACCAAGCGATAGAAAACCGTGCCGTTGGCCGGGTTGATGGTCAGAATCACGCGGTTGGTGGTCGTCGAGCCCGGCACGGTGATCCAGTTGGTCGTGATGCCAACATTGACGGCGTTGGTCTGCCCTTCCAGACGCCAGCCGACGTTGCCGTTGGGCCAGGAGATGTCCAAAGCATTGCCGGTGACCTGGAAAGCCAGGCTCGGGGACACGGTACCGGCGATAACCTTGATCGTACCGCTGACGGCCAATGAGGAAGTGTCCCACGAAAGGCCGGGGTCCAATACCGGCAGGCTCGTGGCGGCGAATGATCCGTTGCGCGTGCTGAAGTCGAACAGATTGAACGTGTCGCCAGCCTGCAACGGCTGGCCCAGGTTGTTCACGACCAGCGTGCCGCCGTAGGTCAGCGCGTTCGCCACGATCAAGTCCGCGTTCGACGCGCCGTCGCGGTCAATCTCCATGACGTTCGTGCCAGCCAGCACGAGGTTGTTGGCAAAGGTCAATGTGCCGATGGATGCGCCGGGTGAAACCGTGCCCGCCACCGTTACGTTGCCGATCACGGTGCCGTTGCCTTTCAAGGTTTGGGCCGCGCCCAACACAAAACCGCCGCTGACCGTCGCCACGTTGAACGTGGCGTTGCTCTGGACATCAATGCTGGGCGTGTTGCTTATGGAACCGGTCGCACCGAGGGCCAGTGTGCCTTCGCCGATCGTCGTTCCGCCGAAATACACGTTTGTCCCGGACAGCGTCCACGTGCCGGAGTTGGTTTTTACCAGAATCGCCGGCACGATCGAGTCAGCGCTGTTGCCGATGATGCCGCTCCACTCCCCGTAGGCCTCGCCCATGAGTTTGAGAATTCGGTCGGCCACCGTGGAGGGCGGGATAAAATTTCCGGCTACAATCAGCTTTCCAGCGTCGGAACGGAAGTTGTATTGCGTGCCGCCGGTGAGTCCGGACACGGCGCCGGTCAGTGTGTTGGTGCCGCTAATGTTCGCGACGTGCGGTTCGAAAGAGGCAGTGGTTCCGGTATTCCGTCCGCTGAGTTCGAGCGGTTCGGGTGAGGTGATGTTGCCAGTCAGTTCGAGGCGGGCGTTGGAGGTGGCACCGCCCGCGATGCGTGTAGCCCCTGCGGTGTCGCCGAGAGCGTTGTTGTGCGAAATCCGAATCGAACTGCCGCCCGGAGAGGTGGTCGAGAGACCGTTCAAAAGGGTCTGGCCAGCGTAACTGTTGGAGGCCGTCAACGTGACCGTGCCGCCCACGATTTGCTGGATTCCACCGCTGCCGCTGATCTCGTTTGTGATGGTGAAGGAGTTTTGAGAACTGAAAGCGAGCGTGCCATTATCGAGGATCGGCAATGGAGGCAGACTGCCGTCAGCGGCGCCCGAGCCGATTTGCAGGGTGCCGCCGGCAATGGTTGTTACGCCAGTCCATGTGTTGTCCGCCGCCGTGAGAATGACGGTTGCAGTCCCGGTCTTGGCCAGGGTGCCGGGGCCGGTGATCGTGCCGGCGGCGGTGAGGGTGACGGCGGCGGCAGCGGAGTTATCGAAGGTCAATCCGCCGGCGAGATTTGTAATGGGTGAATCAAAAGTGAACGCAGGGCTGCCGACAATGCGGATGATGCCGCCATTGACGATCAGCGGCATGGAAAAGTTCCCAACGGAATAGTTGTTAAAGATCATGATATTGTTGGAAAGGTTCATGTAGCCGATGCCGGGTACGCTGCAACGGGCGAACTGAACCTGCCCGCCGGTAATATCAATCACGGTGGGATCACTAAAGACTGCATCCACGAAAGTGATATTACCCGACCCCAGTTTCGTCAGCTTATGATTGTTTAGGCCAACGGCGGCATTGAACAACCCTGAGGCCCCGCTGGGACGCAGATCCCAACTGGCAGTTCCCCACGCACCGATCGCGGCATCGGCGTCCAACACAATTCCGCGGATGGCGTTGGCCTGGGCGGCGCCGCTGTTGATGACCGCGCCAGTGTTGCTCAAGCCCGCGCCGGAGATGTGCAGCAGATCGCCGGTGTTGAGGGCAAACCCGTTGATCTCGAAGGTGGCGCCATTCGCCACGGTGGTGTCGCTGGCACCCGTGCCCAGAGCGGTGGCGCTGCCGGCGCGCAGGGTGCCGCTGTTCACGATAATGGGACCGTCAAAGAACGTGCTGATGCCAGCCAGGGTCACGGTATTGTTTCCCGCCTTGACCAAAGTGCCCGCGACGGAAGGAAGATCGTTGTTGAGCGGCACCGAAATGGTCTGGTCAATCGCCTGCGTGAGCGTGAGCGTACCGCCGTTGATCGTAATGCCGGACCCGAAATTGTTCAACGGATTGGCCAGAGTCAGCGAACCGGAATTGACGGCAACGACTCCGCCAAAAGTATTGGTGCTGCCGTTGGCAACGGTAACGGCACCACCGCTGACGTTGATGCCGGTGCTGAAATTATCCACACCCGCATTGGTAAAGATCACGGCGGACGCGCCTTGCTTGACCAACGCACCCGCGTTAACACCGCCGGCCCCGCCGAACCGATAAACCAGCGATTCGTTGCTGATCGTGATGGAACCAGGTTGCAACAGGCCCGGGATGGTCACCAGATTGGTCAACGCCGAGTCATCAAACTTGACGCTATCGCCCGAGAAAAACGTGTCCGGCGCCACGCCATTGAGCCAGTTGCTGAGCGTTCCGTTCCAGGTCGTCGGGCCAGCGGCCTGTCCGCCTCTCCAGGCGAGCGTCGTGGGGACGCCGCTGACGGCGACCTGGATGCTGCCGGGCGTGGTGGCGGGATCAACCAGGGCGAAGGTGTAACGCGGATTGTCGCTGGAAATCTGGAACGTAGCCGCGGTGGCATTCAGGGAGTTGGTACCCCTGAACAGCGTATAGGGCGTGGCGTCGCTCAACGGGGCGATCGGGAGAATCTTGATTTTGATCGTTCCGGTCAGCGTCATATTGCCGCCGGCGGCCACCAGATCATTCTGCCCACCGCCAACCTGCGTGGGGTCGCTCCCCAGTTCAAAAACATTGGAAACGGAATTCAGGGTGACATTGTTGCTGAACGAAAGGGTGCCCGGGCTGGTCCCCGGAATCAGAGTGTTGCTGGAATTGGCGGTCACATCACCGACGACCGTTCCACTACCAGCGAGGGTTTGCCCGCTGGCCAGGGTGAACCCGCTGACGGCCGACACATCGAATATCGTGCCGGCGCCAACGGTTATGCCGGAGGAACTCGCAATGGAGGCGTTGGTACCCAGCGTGAGCTGGCCGCCGCTGATGACGGTCGGTCCGGTATAAGTGTTGGCGGCAAGGAAGGTGGCGTTGGCCGCGCTGATCTTGGTCACACCGCCGGCGCCGACAATCACGTTGGTGAAGGTCAATGCCGTCGCCGCGTCAATTGTCATTCCCGTGAGATTGGTCACAGGCGCAAAGAGCACAAAAGCGTTGGCGGCATTTCGAATGGTCCCGCCACTGACGATGACCGGCTTCGTGCAATAACCGACCGATGAGCTTTCAAATGAGACGATATTGCTTCGCGCGTTGATCGTGCCGGGGCCATCCACCTGGCAGCGCGCGAAAGCCAGCATGCCGCCTTGAATGTCAAAGCTGCCGACATTAGTCACATTACAATCCACCAGGTAAAGCGCGGCGCCCCCGACTTTGGTAAAGGTGAAATTGTTCAAGTTGACCTCGCCGTTGTACGATCCCGCACCGCCTGTCCCGCGGATGTCCCAGCGAGTACCCCACGCACCAACGGAGGCATCACCCACCAGGTTGACGAAACGCAGGCCGCTGGTCTGCTGGGCGCCCGCGTTGATGACGGCGCCCGTGCTGTTGAGCCCGGTGCCTGAGATCGTGATGACCTCACCGGTGTTCAACGCGAGGCCGTTGATATCGAGTGTGCCGCCGTTCGTAGCGAACACTCCGCCCGCCGTGCTGCCCAAGGCTGTCGCGTTAGCGACTCTCAAGATGCCGCCACCGATGGCGACCGGGCCGGTGAAATCGTTGGCGTTGCTGATGGACAACGAACTGGTCCCCAGCTTGGTTATCCCCGCCGCGCCGCTGATCTTACCGGCGCCGCCGAAGAGATAATCCCGCGTGGAGGAATTCACTGTCACCGAACTGGGAAAATGCTGCGCCGTCAGGAGGAGCAAATTCGTGAAGCTTCCGGAAGCGTCCACCAACACGCTGTCCAGTTGGAAAAACCGGTCCGTGGCCGCGGTGCCGGTGTTGAACCAGTTGCTGCTGGTGATGTCCCAAAGAGCGCTGGCAGCGGAATTCCAGCGGACGTTGCCGCTCGAACCGCTGATCGTGAAGTTCACCTGGTTGGCCGGATAGTCCAGGCTCGCGGTGTAGCGCGTGGAGTTGGTGAAGTTGAAAAAACCATTCAGCGTACCGGTGTAATCAAAGAGCCGGTAGGACCCGCCCGCCAAAATCGTGACCGTGGGGATGAAAACGATGCCATTGCTGTTGAGGTTCAGGTTGCCCGCGACGCTGATGAGGTCGTTGGCATTCCCGCCAACCGTGGTAACGTTCGTGAGATTGAAGATGAGCGTGGCGTTCGGGGCGAGCATGAAGTTGCCGCCGATGGACAAGGTGCCGGCGGTGGCAGCGGTGCCTGGGCTTAACGACGTGAGGTTGGTCACGTTACCTGCGTTGGCAATCGTGACGGTGCCGTTGAGGTTGGAAACCGTCACACTCGCCGCGTTCGTGATCAGGCCGCTGCCGTTGATGGTGGAGACAAAGACGTTGCCGGGCGTGGCATCGCCAGCGGGCTGCATGTTGATCGTGCCGCCATTGTTGAAGTTGATGGTGCTGACCCCATTGCTGGAATTGATGTTGCCTTTGACATTCACTGTCCCGTTGGAAGTGAGATTCAACGTGCCAACCGGAACGGTGGTGCCGACCTTGCGAGTCAAAAGGAGGTCGTTATTGACTGTCAGTGTGGCGTTGCCGTTGACGTTGACCGTGCCCGTCCCATTGAAAGCCTGGCCGCTGGTAAACGGCGGTCCGGGATGAAAACCGACGTAAACATTGTCCGCGTCAATGAGGCCCTGGTCAAAAGTAAGAGTGCCTGTGGTGGTTCCG
>CAZNOE010000462.1:0-5293 GCA_964574525.1 uncultured Bifidobacteriaceae bacterium | reverse complement strand
AACTCCACGAAATGATTTCCGCTGCCGCTCGTGCCGAGTTGCGACCACGCGCGATCCTTGTTCTGTTTCGTGATTGGGCTGACCGACCAATCCGCATCCAGCACGTCATGCGCGCGGCGATTCTTGAAATTCGCACCCACGCCGAAGCGCGTCTCCGCCTCGATGGCGCGCGTGAGGCGATCCTGCTTTTGTTCCAGGTCGCGCAACGGAATATCCAGCACCGTCATCTTCATGCGGCACGCGATGTCCACGCCGACGGCGTAGGGAATCACCGCGTTGTCCGTGGCCAGCACGCCGCCGATGGGCAGGCCGTAGCCGACGTGAGCGTCCGGCATGAGCGCGCCCGCGACCGACACCGGCAACAGACACGCCTTCTCCATCTGCATCACCGCGTCGTGTTCGAGACCTTCGCCCCACTGCCGATACTTCACCGGCACGGCGCGCGGCGGCGGCGGGGCGTTGAGCAACGCCTTCGCGAACTCGCCGCGCAACGGGTCGCCCACGAACGCCGACGGATTGGCAACAATGGCCGCGACTTCCTCGTGCAACCGCGACTTGTCGCCGCCGCCGAGGATGAATTTGGAAATAAAATCCGTCGCGCGGCGGGTCGCCTGTCCCAATGGCACGCCGAGACGGAGAAAATCTTTGGTGTTCATCAATTCAAAGCTCCATCGGAGCGAAAGATAATGGCCCAGGGCAAACGCAGTGCCGTCCTGGGTAAATCGCCTCACAAAATAATTCTCCCTCTCCTCGCCAAACGAGGAGAGGGCCGGGGTGAGGAGTCGAACGCAACTTATGCGGTTTCGTTTTCACCGTTTGCTTCGCCGACTTCTGAAATTGGAAGCCGCAGCGCATCCAATCTCAATTGGCGATCTGTCAGTGCTTTCTGGCGCGCGAGCCACTTCTCCAGTTTTTCTGGGCTGCTTTCTATGTCGCGGGTTTCCTTCCACTGCGTGGCGCGCGCTTGCTCTGTCCAATTAATGTCGCCAATGTAGTCTTCGCCTTTCTTTAGTTTGCCGACTTCCTGCATAATTTCCTTGAGGCTCACGCGAAAAAATTCCCTGCGAGTGTTTAGCTTGTTTACTCGCATGGCCATAAACAATGTATGCAACTTGCGTTCAAGCTCGGGGGCATCGTCGCTCTGGATAATCCCATGAACATCGAACTCGAATGGAACACTTGCGTCCCCCAGTTCATCAATGCGCTCCTGCCAATTGTCGCGGCGGGTCAGGCCGATCTTGAGAACATCATCGTCAAACGAACCGATGTTTGAAATGATGTAAACGTGCCCGTGCTTCGTTTTCCGAGCATTGGAAACAGCAAGCGCGCTCTTTTCCTCCGCCAACCGTATCTCCTCGTCTTTCTGCTGTAGCTGCACCTCGAATTTGGCCTTTTGTTCCTCAATCGCCTTCTGCAAATCAACTCGTTGTGCTTCGCTTGCCTTCTCCAATCTGGCGCTCAGTTCCGCCAATGCTCTCTCGTTCTCATGCCGGACTTTTTCTTGCGCCATACGAAGCATTTCCTCCTCGACTTTAGCTTCTTGAATTGCCCGCTCACTCTCCTTTCTGGCCTTTTCCTCGTCGCGCAGCTTTTCTTTCAAGTAGCGTTGCTCTTCGCGTTGCCTCTTTGCCAGTTCATGCACAACCACGGCCCATTTGAGTTCTGCGAGCCGCGTGTCGAGATAAGTGGGGAGAATTCGCGCGTCGCGAAACGCCAGCCCGTTCAAGTTCACAAGGCTGAACGCGTCCCGGATTTCTTGTTCAAGCGTTCCGTAATTGTCGTGCCGTGAGCGCGAAAGGATTGCATCAACCCGTCCATTGAACGCATCCACCACAAAACGGTTTGCCCGGTCGCGGCGGTCTGCTTCCTCATAATTACACGCGGACGCTTGCTTTTGCTCGACCATGCGGCGGGCCTGTGCGCGTGCGAATTGAAGCGACTGCCCGGCTTCGGTGTAACCAAAGTTCGCGGCCAAGTCATCCAGCAAGCTGTGGCTTGGCACAACGTAGCGGTCCCCGTAACCCTCGGTCACGTTCCAAAGTGCCTGAACTGATTTTTCAAGAGTTTGCTTGTCGCGTAATGCCTCGTAAGCATCGCCGCCAATTTGTTGCGCATGTTTTTCAGCGTCGGAAATAATTCGCCCAGCGTCGCGCGTGGCTTGGTTGAGAAGTGCATCGGCTTGCCCGCGGATTTCCTTGGCGCGGTTTATCGCCAGCGTCCGTTCGCTGGCGGCTGCGATTCGTGATTGTTCCAATAATTGTTGCGCTTCTGCCCGCAATTCGGTCGCTTCTTTCAAGGCATCGGCCAGGTGGCGTTGAGCATCGGCTTCGGCATCTCGGAGTTTTTCGTATTTCCGCAACGGTTCAAGATCACGAATGGTTTTTGCAACGAGCGCGTCCGCCGCTTCCTGAATCTTGCGAGATTCGGTCTCATAGTGCTGCTTGATCCGTTCTGCCTCCTGCTGCATTTCTGCGAACTGCTGGTCAATCAGTTTTTGAGCTTCCGCAAGGGAAGCCTGTGATTCTTGTTGGAACGCGGCCACCTTTTGGTCGGCAGCTTGTTGTGCATCAGCGATGGAGGTTTGCGCCCAGTTCTGCAAACGCAAAACTTCGGCTTCGAGCCGCTTGGTTTTGAAAAGCAGAAAGATTGCGAACGCCAGAGCGAGCACAAACAGGATTGCAAAGGTGATGGTCATGGAACTGAATCGAGTTGCAAAGTTGAGGAGTCGCCACGTTGACTCAACTCGATAATTTTGGTTTTGAACTCCTCCCGTGCCGTTTTGATGCGAGCGAGTAATTCCGAAAAGCTCATGTCATCGGCTGACGCGGGTGCGATGTCGTCAGGCGTCAATGGTGTGATTGGCTGAAAGACTTCGGACTTGCGTGAGGCTTTGAAATCGCCGCGATGCGCAAAGTTTTCCATCGCGTCCGACGGATCAAGCTGGCTGAAATCCAGCCGGGCAATGGCAGCGCGTGGCATGGCCACTGACAAAACCGGCAATTCTGCCTTGCGTCCCGTGCGAGGATCAGGCGAGTCAACAACCGCAGTCACTAAAACCATGTCCACGGGAAACAGCGCAAATAGTTCGCGTGCCACACGCAGGACGCAACCACACAAATAGTCTTGGTAGATTTCGTGGAAACGACCCTTCGGCATCGCTTTGACAGAAAGTTTCCCGCTGGAAGTTAGCGTTTTCAATTCTGCCGGAATCGCCTGCTTGCCGTTCACCTTCACGCGGCACTCAACCAGCTTTGGAGTTTGGACGGTGAAATGAATAGCCGAACCGAGATCGGAAATTTCTGCAAACGGATTGATCTCAACCAAAGTTTCCGTGAACGCTTTGTATTCTCCTGCAAGAATTCTCCGCCCCAAGTTTTTGAGTTTTTCCCATTCGGCAAGCTGTTCGGAATAGTTCGCCGATGCGTTCTGAAATTCCGCCTCATCCCGCAATCGCGCTTGCTCAATCAAAACCGCCGCTGCTTCCCGTTCCCATGATGGCAAAACCGCCGCGTGTTGTTTGGCTCTGTGTTCGTTGCGCGAATTGTTTTGAGGACAAGGTGGAGGCAGCGAAGCTGAAATTGCAGTCCAATCCCATGCCTCACCCTGCTCCTTGTGAACAGACAAAAGAATTTCCAACCGATTCTCAAACGTCTCAACCTCCAAACGAGCTTGTTCGATTGCCGACAGCTTGGCTTGCTCCTTTGCTTGGCGTTCCAATTCGCGCATTCGCTTTTGTGCATCGCGCTGTTGTCGGCGCTCGGCGGCCTGCATCGCTCGAATGTTTGATTTGTAGCCCATGAGGACAGGGCAGATGCTATTCAGGATTTGCGTTTGCGACAAGCGCGGGAATAATTCGACTCCTCACCCAGCCCTCTCCTCGTTCGGCGAAGAGAGGGAGAATTTTATTTTGTTTATTGAACCCAGGGCGGCGCTCGTTTTCACGTCGCTTGCCCCGGCTATTTTCTTTCGCCCGTTCCGGGCTTCGGTTTGATTTATTTTCTTTTCCATTGGGTCAAGGCACTGCCTTGTCATTCGTTCAGGAACAGTTTCCATTCCGCGATGCCGTGAGCGTTGCGGAGGAGCGCCGTCACCGGCAGTTCCCCGCCGTGCGGGGCGCGCGGAGTGCGGAGCAGCTTCAAGCCGGCTTCGCGCGGCAGACGGTTGCCCCTTGCGGGTGTTCACCTGCTTGTTCGACCACACGAGGTTTTCCCGCGTGTCCGCGCCGCCGCGCGAGAGGGGCTGGACGTGATCGAGGCTGCCTTCGTCCGGCTTCAGCAACTTGCCCGTGTACTGGCAGCGGTTGCCGTCGCGCTCGCGAATGGTCTTGGCTCCCCCCACACCGCAACGCACTTACCGCAACGCACTTATTGACTTTCATAGAAAAGCCGCATAAAACCTAACAAAAATAGCCTTTTTTGTGACTTCTAAGCAGAGGATCGCGCGGAACTTGGCGAAACGAACGAAGATTTGATTTCTTGCAGTATGAAACTTGAAGGACTTTCGATTCTCGGCCAGGCCCGTGTGAAACCGGCGGGCAAGCCGACTCCGGCAATCAATCCCGCCGCGGGCGCGGCGCTCGAGCCAGATTATTTCTGGGCGACGACAGCGGACGTTGATCAGGCCGCACAGCTCGCGGCGAAAGCCTTTGCTGAATTCAGCCGCTGGCCGGCAAAGCGACGCGCACTTTTGTTGCGCCGCATCGCCGAATTGATCGAAGCCAACGCGGCGGCGATTCAGGAGCGGGCGAATCAGGAAACCGCGCTGCCGCTCGCGCGGTTGCAAGGCGAGACGGCGAGGACCTGTGGGCAGTTGCGGCTCTTCGCGTCGCTGATCGAGGACGGCTGGTGGCAGGATGCGCGGATTGATCACGCCGATCCGAATCGCAAGCCGCTGCCGAAACCGGACGTGCGTTCGGTGCTCGTGCCGCTCGGCCCAGTGGTCGTGTTCAGTTCCAGCAATTTCCCGCTGGCGTTTTCCGCCGCCGGTGGCGACACGGCATCCGCGCTTGCCGCAGGTTGTCCGGTAATTGTGAAGCCGCATCAGGGCCATCTGGGAACATCCGAACTCGTTGGGTTGTGTGTTCAGCAAGCCGTGAACGATTGCGAGGCACCCGAAGGAGTTTTTTCGATGCTCTACGGCGCGGGGCGCGAAGTCGGCATCGCGCTCGTGAAGCACCCACTTGTCAAAGCCGTCGCCTTCACCGGTTCGCGCGCGGGCGGACGGGCGTTGATGGACGCTGCGGCGGCGCGGCCGGAGCCGATTCCGGTTTATGCCGAGATGGGAAGTATCAATC
>CAZNOE010000461.1:0-5299 GCA_964574525.1 uncultured Bifidobacteriaceae bacterium | reverse complement strand
GCGACACGGCTGTGCCCGTGCCATTTGTTTTCCAAATGGCATAAGTCCAGTCGGTGCCGCCTGCCTGAATGTTGGTCGTGGTGAGATTGGCCGCGTGAGCGGCAAAACAACAAAAGAATTGAACTGCGATGAATGCTCGAACCAACAACTTCATTTGTCTCATGCTGCGGCCCGGCATTTCACGCACACCGCCCGGGCTTCTGAAACCAATAGCAGAAGCCTGCGGGGCGCGCCAGAGCAGACGCGCCCCGCCAAATGCTTATTTCGGCTGAAGGCCGTAAAACTTCCTGGGTAACGACGGCGTCACCGGAAACGGCGACGTAGCCGCGGCGTTGGTTACCCAAGGGCCTGTCACTTCATTTGCCTCCACGAGCCAGAAACTCCCAGACCAGGTCAGTGTCACTTGGCCTCCGGAGAACTGGAACTGCAATGTGGGATGCGGCACCACGTTCCCCAGCACGGTAATGCTGCCGGAGCCTGTGTTGACACCCGACCCAATTTGCAACGGCCACGTGGCCGGGAAGTTGGCGGCGTACGTGGAGTTCAACGTTGCGAACGAGTACGTTCCCGGTGTCAAATCGGTTCCCGCCACATTGACCGCGCGGAACGTGTCGTTCTGGTGGAGGAACATCTGGCCGTTGAGGATCAGACTCCCTTGCGGATTGTTGAGGTTGTAACTCGTTTCCAACGCGCCGCCGGTTTCAACGATAATGTCATTTGTGCCAAGCGAGTTCGGCCCACTGCCGAGGACTGCTCCCTGCACGACATGCCACATGCCGTTGAACGTGTTGCTTGTGCCCGTGACGTTGACGTCGCCGGCCAGCGTTGTGCCAAAGGCGTGATACTCAATCATGCCGCCGCCCGTGAGCCAAGAGTCAATCTGGAACGGACGGTCCTGGCCGGCTGCCGCATCCGCATAGAAACTGTTGGTCGTGTTGTCGTTGATGTGCAGTTGGCCTTGAAGCACCGTCACACCATTGTCACCGGAATCAAGCATGCCGCCATTCAGGACCAGTTTCTTGAAATAGACGGTACCGGGGTTCGCGTGCTTGAAACGGATCTCAGCGGCGCTCGGACTGTTCTCCAGCCAGACGCTATCGCCAGAGACAGTCAATACGTTGCCGGGGAATGCGGCGAAAGCGGCGTTGACGGGACTGCGCAAGCGCGCTCCGGGAAGCACTTCATACGTGCTGCCGGGTTTCTGCAACGCCGATTCCGAAGCGGCCAGGCCATCGCTCCAGAAATTGATGGTGTTCCAATCATTGCCTGCGGCTTGAACGACACCCAGCGTGATGTTCTCCGCCGGGAACGTCGGCTTGATCGTCAGCGTGGCCACACTGCTGGTGATGGAGCCAATCAAATTGGTGATCACCACGGTGTAATCGGCGCCATCGTTGTTGGTCACGTTTGCGATGGCAAGATTCGTCGTCGCCGCTCCAGAAATTATCGCACCCCATGCAGTCGTGCCGTCACTCATGTTCACACCGTTCTTGCGCCAGCGATAAGAGAGTGGCTGGAAGCCAACCGCAGATACTGAGAACTGCGCGGTCTCGCTGGGATACAACGTTTGGGACGCGACGGGTTGCGTGACAATCGCTGGCCCCGCTTGCGCCAGGACCGTAATGCTTCCCGAGGCGTTCGACACAGTTGAACCGTTTTGCGGCGTCCACGTGGCCGGGAAGTTGGCCGGATAAGCAGCCGCCAGTTGCGCGTAGGTGTACGTCCCCTGATTCAGCGCTGCGCCCGACACGTTCACGGTTCGAAACGTGTCGTTCTGGTGCAGGAACATCTTGCCATTGAGGATCAGATTTCCGTTGGTGTTGGCAATATCGTATAGCGTCTCAAGCGCGCCGAGCGCGCCGATGACGATGTCATTCGTGCCCAACGAATTCGGAGCGCTTCCCAGGAGCACACCTTGGACAATGTTCCACTTGCCGGAGAACGTGTTGCTCGTGCCGGCGATGTTCAGCGGGTTCCGGTAACCCGGTTGGAAGATTGTGCCGGTATAGCCGTGGTACTCGATCGATCCCGCACCCGTCAGCCACGCATCAATCATGTAGCCGCGATCATTGCCGCTGTCGTTGTTGACGGGCGCGTTGGTGAGGACATCAATCCGGCCACCGAGCAGAAGAAGGCCGTCATTCCCGGCGTCGAGTTGGCCGCCGTTCATGATCAGGCGCTTGAAATTCACTCGGCCGTTGATCGTGCCGTAGGTTGCTTGTTTGAATCGGATTTCTGAAATCAGCGCGCCAGCGGCAGGATTTACGTTCCAGACGGCGTTGCCATCCAGCGTCAGCACGTCGCCTGGGAAATTCGTGACCGTGGGGCCTTCAGGAGTCCGCAAGCGAGCACCCGTGAGCACTTCATAGGTGCTGCCCGGTTTGCCGGCCGCAGAAACTGAAGCGGCCTGCCCATCGCTCCAATCCGCGCCGGTTTCCCAATTGTTACCCGCAGCCTGTTGAATTGTCATCGTGATATTTTCCGGTGGACCGACCGGCTGAACCGTCAGCGTGGCGACACTGCTCGTAACGGAACCGGCGGCATTCCCGAGGGCCACCAGATAGTCCAGTGCGTCGCCCGAATTGATATTTGCAATCGTCAGATTCCCGCTTGCGGCACCCGAGATTCGCCCACCGTCGGCGAGATTCGTGTAAATGCCGCTGCCAGTCGCGCCTGCGCGCCATTGGTAAGTCAGGGGATCGCTGCCGCCGCCGGAGACTCTGAATTGCGCCGTCTGTCCGGGATACAGCGTTTGGGCCGCCGGCTGCGCAAGGATGACAGGAGCATACACCGTCACAGCAGAGCCGTTCGTGAAAAGAGTGATCAATTCAGTCTTGGACAACGACCGGTTGAATATCGCGACATCGTCAATCGTGCCATTGAACACCCGCGCGCCAGCGGCACCGGCGCTGTCATCTCCAATGAGAGTCGTTCCGCTGAAAGATTGGACGATATGCGTGAGTTCTGCGAGGCCGAAGCCAGACCATTTGTGTTCATCACATGGATCGTCGCGTTTGAAGGTGTCACCACCAGGGCGACGAACGACCATTGTCCCGGCGGCGTGGTGAGTCCGGAATTCCAAGTGCGTGTCTCGAATTGATCGTTCCAGTGGTAGCCCAACGTAGAGTTGCCATTGGCATCGGTGTAACCAGCGTAGTTCAGCCCCGCAACGGTTCCGCCCCCGCGACAGAAGAAGATTGCATTAAACGGATTCTGCGGCCCGCTCGGGTTGATCCAGGCCGTAATGGTCGCCGTGTTGGTATTCAGGTTCAATGCCGGGGTTGGAATCCGCGCGGCAGCATTGGCATTGGCCAACTGTGCCGCCTTATTGCCACTCGCAAATCCCGGGTAGCCGGCAGTCGCCGTCGGCCCCGCGATGTTATAGAGGGAGTTGCCGTTCTGTACCGCAGTGCCATAAGTGCCGTTAAGTCCGCCCGCATAATCGAACGCCAACGTATTGTTCGTCGCCGGGTCGCCTAGTTCGTTCAATTGATAGAAGGCGGCTGGATTCGCCGCGGCCACGGCTGCCTCGTAGGCTTCGCCACTGAGCGCGACAATGCTCAAAGCAGCAACGGAACTGGTCACCGATAAACCTCCGCTCGTAGCGACTACATCGTAATTGCCGGCGTCGCCTCCTCCTACGCCGCTGACCGTCAAAGCCGGAGTGGTCGAACCGGCGATGTTGCCCCCGTCTGTAAGATTTATTCCACCCTTCCGCCACTGATACGTGATTGGATTGATGCTAAGAGCGGTCACGTTGAAATGAGCGGTTCGTCCGGCATAAAGTTGCTGTGGCTCCGGTTGCGCGACGATCACCGGCGCGCCGTACGTCGCAACAGTCAGGCTGCCTGATCCGTTCGCGGCGAAGTTGGCCGGGAAGCTGGCAGCTAATTCCGAATAAGGATGCAATCCCGCGCTGAGTGGCGTTCCTTCAATGCTCACCGCCGTGAAAACGCCGTGCTGGTGCAATCGCATCTGACCGCCGTTGACAAGCGTCAGCGTGCCCGCACTGATGAAATCAGTGCCCAACTCCAACTGAGCAGGACCTTGTGTGTCCGCGAAGTTGGCATTCCATTCCGGAGCGTTAGGATAAAACGGGTCGAGACGGATGTTGCTGTTCGTGCCCAGCGCCCGGCCGCCGTCGGCTCGCACCCAGGCGGACTTGATGATCCAAGTTCCCGTATAAGTGTCGTTGGTCCCAGAAATGATTTGAGTTCTGGCAATTCCGGCCGTGACGAACATCAAATTGCCGCTGCCGGAAATCTGGGCGGAAATATTGAAGGCCCGTCCGTTGGGCCTCGGGCCGCCGCCCGAGTTGTCGCCGCCGCAAATATAAGACTGCGTATCCACGCGGATTCTTCCTGTGATGGGGTAAGTCGTGTCATCGCCTGTGTTCAACATGCCGCCATTGAGGATTAGGCCCGGGTTGCCACCCACTCCGGGGAAATTGCAGACGGGAACAACAGTCGGTGCGCCGGTCTGTTTGAACCGGATTTGCGAATTTGTGTGCACGGTCAACGAGTCGCCGGGAAAGGTTTGAATGGCGGCCTGGCCTACGATGAACGGGTTGCGAAGTGTGGTGCAGTTTCCACCATTGGCAATGGGCGTGCCGTTGTTCGTGGTCGCGTAAGTATTTCCGGCCACGGGCGGACCTCCACCGAAAACCGTATCTGCCAGATTGGTTTTCCAGATGTTGGCCGTATTCCACCCTGCTGTTCCCCCCGAACCCAGGACGTTCGTTGTGATCAGATTGGCCGCGTGGCTCCCTCGGGGAATTGAGAGGAGCAGCAAACAGCAGCACACAGAGTTGATTGAAACCAGATGGCGGATTTTCATAGGCGAGTAGGTTTGTGGTTAATCTTTACGGCCTGCCAAAACGACCGTCCCGATGGCAACCCCATCACGACTCTGGAGGATCCTATCACGCTGATTGACTCTGCCGTGCAACATCTCCCATTGAGGTTAGGTGAGTTTCTTAATTTCCGTCGAGGATCATTATTACGTTATAATCCTGTAACCGAACCGTTCGGCTTTGCAAGCTTTTTCGGGCAAGATTGGAAATTCTGCGCTTGGTTCAATGAGATGTTCCGGAATGCCGCGCGATCTCACCCTGGTTTTCCGATCCAGTCCTTCACTTCGCCAATGCTTGCGCGCGATGACTCAACCGATTCTCTGCTTCTTCGCCCAGTTCAGCAAATGTTACTGTGGATCCGTCCGGCAAAAAACAGCGGATCGTAACCGAATCCGGCTTGGCCGTGTCGTCGAACTGCCCGTGCGCAAGGTTCAGTCATTCGCGCGC
>CAZNOE010000460.1:0-5303 GCA_964574525.1 uncultured Bifidobacteriaceae bacterium | reverse complement strand
TCATCGGCGATGACCTTGAGCGCGTGGTGCAGCAAGTAACCCACGTGGCCGGTCTTCAGCCCGGTGCGCTCGCTGATTTCCTTGTAGGAAAGGTCTTCGGAAAATTTCAGCCGGATCAATTCCCGGCTGCGTTCGTCCAGCGTCTCAAGACTGAGCCTTACCAATCCGATGCCTTCCAGCCGGATGATTTGTTCATCGGGCAAGGGCTGCGGATCGGCGGCGTCGGGAGCGGGCGGGTCGTTGTCGTCGCATTGCGGCTGGAGGGGGATGATCTTCGCGGAATCGCGCCGGTGATTGAGCGCCAGATTGTGCACGGTGCGATAGAGCCACCGTCGCGGCTCCCGCACTTCGGCAAACTGGCTGTGCAATTTCATGAACGCTTCCTGGACCAGGTCCTCCGCGACGCCGCGCTCGCCGCTCAGGCGCAACGCGTAACTCAACAGCGGCGATTCGAGGGCGGCGAACAACTCCTCAATCGTTTCGGGCGATTGCGCGCTCGCTTCGTCTGGTTGGCTCACAGCCATGCCTTGCTGAATGATCGTCTCGCGTCACCCGTGCGCGCCGCCCGGCTTTCGTCACCTGCAGTCGCTGGTCACAAGGGATAGACACGCGAGTCCGCAGTTTCTTAGACGGTTTCGGCGGGAATGTGCTCATGGGAAAGTTGAAGCTGCGATTGCGTTCACCGCTGAGACGCGGAGAACGCGAAGAAACGACGACCACCGAGGCTTTTCAACCTTCCGGATTATCCAACAGGTTTTGGAGCCGTGCGGCCAACTCCGAAGGCAGGCGTCCAATCCAGTTGGCGTCCACCAATCCAACCTCAATCAGATCGCGCAAGTGGGTCCGGTCCTTGTCGCGAAATGCGGTGAGTTTCATTCGAACCAGCGCGTCCAGCGTCACCAGGCGGAAAGTTTCCGTCGCTTCGGATTCGGTCACATCGGGCGCGGGAGCGAGCGAGTCCGCTTTGACTTTCTCGGAAGCAAAGACGATGTGAACGGCGTCACGCGCCTTCGCGTCCGGACCTTCCAGAAACATGTCGAGACTCTTGGCGTGACGATGCATGAACCCGGCTTTGGCCATTGCGGCGATTGCCGCCGGCAAATCGGAGCGGCGCAGGAGAATGTCCACGTCCTGCGTGTTGCGCACCGCCGCTTCGTCCACACGCGAAACCCACGCGGCGACGGCGTTTCCTTCGGTCACCGCGTAAGGCACGCCCGCCGCTCCGAGAGCGGCAACGGTTCGACGTAATCGTTCGCGTACTTTTTCGACGGCTCGAATCATCCTTTCCAACGAAACGTCGCCAATCAACGCGGGAGTGGAAGGTCGCGTTTTCCCGCTGATGGCGGCGGCTTGCATGGCTGCAATCTAATCACAAATGGATTGATCGCCAACACAGGAATAATCCAGCCGACGCGAATCAATAATGACCCGGCTTGCGCTGAAGGAATTCCCCGTGGCCAAGCTTGCCGATGAATTTACCATCACGCACGGCTACTTGCCCGCGCACGGTGACGACGCTGGGGCGGCCTTCGATTTTCCAGCCTTCAAACGCGCTGTAGTCCACGTTCATGTGCTGGGTCTTGGCGGAAATTTTGCCACGATGAGTTGCGCCCACGGGGACCCGCAGGAACCGGCAGGAGTTCCCTGTTGACGCCAACGTTCCGGGGGCGCAGGATGCCTCCATGACCCCAAGCCGAATAGTGTTCAATTCGGTCCATTACTGGAAATCCATTATGACCCACGATACAAGGCTTAGTTTCTTTCCCCTGTACGCTTCGCTACTACTCATCGTGCCGCACAGCGCGCCATCGGCAACCGCCGCCGCACCGGAGGCCGCCACGCGGCGCAACGTCGAAGAGAGCCAGGCTCTCGTGTTGCTGCGCGGCCTGCCCACGCTCGACACGAAGCACAGCATTGCCATTGTGGAGTTGAACCCGGAAGCGAAGAATTTCGGTACGATCTTGCAGGAGTTCGAACTTCCGGACCTCACGCTCCCGCCGCACCACCTCTACTACAGCCCCAACGGGCGGCTCTACTCCACCTGCCTGGACACCAAAAGCAGCCTGTTCGAAGTCAGCCTGTCGCGCAACGCCAGCGGGGCCGCGGTGATCAAGGGCGTCAAACGTCTTGATACCGGCGGCCAACAAGTCGGCGAGGACATCATCTGGCACAACGTCAAAGGCAAGGAATACATGTTCGTGACCTTCATGGGCGGCACCGGCGTGGACCAGCCCGACTGCGGCTCGGTCGGCGTGTTCGATCCGCAGAGCAATGCACTTATCAAGATCATTCAGGCGCGCAAAAGCGTGGTGGCCAAGGGTGCCCCGTACATCATGTATCCGCACGGCATGTCCGCGTACCAGGATCGCCTGGTGATCAGCTCCACGGTTCATCCGGATCTCAAAACCGGCGTGGGCAACGCCATCACCATCATCAACCTGAACACCCTCGAGCCGATTCAGAACATCGTCGTCGAAGACGCGAAGCCGGTGGGCTTTCCGTCGTCGCCGGTCGAAGTACTTTTTGTGCGACCTAGCATCGTGCCGGGCGTCGCGCCGGCAGTGCTGGTCAATACGATGTTCGGATTCGAAACCTGGAAGATCCCGTACAACCAGGCGGACAAGAGTTTCGGCGCCCCCGTGAAGGCATACGACGGGATGAAAGCGGGCACGGGCGTCCCACTGGAGTTCTACGGCAACCAGACCGAGTTGTTCGTCAGCCACGCTCTGCCCGGCGTCGTGAAGCGCTATAAACTCTCGGGCCTGCCTGAACTGATTCCCTCGGGCGCGGACATCAAGGCCGAGGCCGGTGCGCACCACATGATCTTTTACACCACCGCCGCTGGCCGCAAGGTCATCGCGATACAGAACAACCTGCTGAATCTCGGCAACAAGGCCGACAACGATCCGACCGATGTCGATTTCATCGCCAAGGTCAACGACCATTCGATCACCGTGCACGACCTGCAGAGCGGTGAACGCATCGCACGGCTCAGCTTCAAGGAGCGCTACAAGAAGGGCGTCGAGAACATAGAGGCGTTGTTCGGCTCCGGCTTCGTGCACCACCATTGACGCGCGTGTTCCGCTTGCGACTTGCCGTTGCAGCGGCGGCGTTGATTGCCGCGCTGCTCGCAGGGATGGCGACGGGGGCCTGCAATAAACAGCGTCGGGTAGCGACCCCGCTGACCGGTTTCTCGGCGCCGTTCGTGTTCGGTCACTTCCAGGCGCCCGCCGACAACCCGCTGACCGAGGAAGCGGTGGAACTCGGCCGGCGGCTCTTCTACGATCCGCGCTTGTCGGCTAACGGTAAAGTGTCCTGCTCGACCTGTCATATCCAGCGCCTGGCCTTCACCGATGGCCGTGTCACCAGCGTCGGCGTGTCCGGCAAGCCGCTGGCGTTCAACAGCATGAGCCTGGCCAACCTGATGTGGGGCCCGCAGCACTTCTTCTGGAACGGCCGCGCGGCGACCTTGGAGGAGCAGGCGCTGATCCCACTCCAGCACGCGGATGAAATGGCGCAGGACCTGGGGCGCCTGGTTGCGCAACTGGCCGCCGACGCCGGATACCGGAAATTGTTCGAAACCGCCTACGGCGAGACCAGCCCCGCTGCCATCGCCCGCGCGCTGGCCTCGTTCGAGCGCACATTGATCTCCTCCAATTCGCGCTACGACCAGTTCCTGCGCGGCGAGATCACGCTGGACGCGCAGGAGGAACTGGGACGCAAGCTGTTCATGGCCCACCCGGACGTGAAGGTAAGTCTGCGCGGCGCAAATTGCATTGACTGTCACAGCCAGTTCCTGACCGGCGGCTCCAGTGCGGGCTATGACGGTTTCTCCAGCAACGGCCTCGATGACGAGGAACACTTGCAACCCGGCCTGCAGGCGGTCACCGGCAAGCCGGCCCATCGCGGCTTGTTCAAAGTGCCGTCGTTGCGAAACATCGCCCTCACCGCGCCCTACATGCACGATGGCCGTTTCAAAACTCTCGAGGAGGTGCTGGACCACTACGACAGCGGCATCAAGAACAGCAGCACCCTAAGCGCGGTGATCGTGGAGGCGGACAACCAAGCCGCGGCGGCGACGGGACACATCAGCCTGCATCTGACGGCCGAAGAGAAGGCGGCCATCATCGCCTTTCTGAACACCCTGACGGACCAGGACTTCGTAACCGCGGAACGGTTCTCCGATCCGTTCGCGCGCAAATGAATCGTATGCGCAAGTTTCCTTTACCGATGCTGGTGCTGCTCGCGATGGCCGCAGCGCTTGGCATCACCGGCTGGCAGCTCTACCGCGCATCGCAGCCCGTGGATCTCGCGATGTATTTTCATCCGTTCGTGGGCCCGGAGCCGCTCGTCTTCAACGAAGCCCGCTATCCCAATCCGGGTGGTGAGGGCCGTTTCAAGGTGCGCGACTTCCAGTTTTTTCTCAGCAACATCCGCCTGGTGGGCGCGACCGGCGCCTACGCCGAATCCGACAGCTACCACCTCGTGAGATTCGACGGCGATGACCCCGTCTTTGTTATCGTGTTGCACGGCGTGCCGCGGCGGAGCTACGAGCGGATCGAGTTTTGCATCGGCGTGGATGCCGCCGCCAACCGATCGCTCGCGTCACGCGGAGACCTTGACCCAAACAGTCGCATGGCGTGGAACTGGGAGGTCGGTTACAAATTCGTGCTGTTCGAAGGCGCACTCCTGCGCGGCGACGCGAGCGACCCGCTCGTCTATCACATTGGATTCGCGGAGAACTACCGCCCCGTCTCGACCGAGTTGCACGGCAAGCCGCTGGACAGCCGCCCCGCGCGGCTCGATTTCCGGGTGGACATCCTGCGCCTTTTCCAAGCTCCCACGAACATCAACATGGCGGCGCTGCCCAGTGTGAAGTTCGATCGAGCCGATGCCGCGCTGCTTGCGCACAATTTTCCCGCCATGGTCACGCCGATGTGGCCAATAACGAATTGATCACGAATACAGGAAGAATCCGATTGCAGGGGTTCAAAAATGACTCGGCTTGCGCTGGAGGAACTTTCCGTGGCCGTGTTTGCCAACGAACTTGCCATTGCGCACCGCGACTTGCCCGCGCACAGTGACGACGCTGGGGCGGCCTTCGATTTTCCAGCCTTCGAACGCGCTATAGTCCACGTTCATGTGCTGCGTCTTGACAGAGATTTTGCCACGGTAGTTCGGGTCGAACACGACTAGGTCGGCGTCCGCGCCGGGCTGGATCGTGCCTTTGCGCGGAAACAGGTCGAAGGTCTTCGCGACCTGCGTGCTGGCGACGTTCACGAACGTGTGCAGGTCAATCTTCC
>CAZNOE010000459.1:0-5312 GCA_964574525.1 uncultured Bifidobacteriaceae bacterium | reverse complement strand
TCGCGGATCTGCTCGGTCATCAGTTCCTGCCGATTGCGGGCGCGCAGCGCGACGCCCACCAGCGCGGTCGCCAGCAGCGTCAGCGCCGTCCCGGCGGCCATGGCAACTTTAGCCAGCCGGCGCGGTGACTGCGCCTCGAACAGCGGAGTGGTGTAAAAGAAAATCGAGAACTTGAGTCCATACATTCGCCAACGCTGGCGATGCGTCAGGTATGCCTTGAACTCCGGATCGGCGGCGCGGGGAGTGCCCGCGGACAGGTTTAGCCAGGTATCCGCCGTTTGGTTGGTTGAGGAAAAGAGTTCAATGCCCACGTCCGCGGGCGCCCCGTCCCAGATGGACTGCTCCAACGCTTTGAAATCAACCGGGGCGATAATCATGGATTTGAGGTGCAGCCAGCGGGCGTAGGACATCGAAGTCCTGGGAAGGCTTTCGACGGTCATCAGGTCGGCGAGTTCCGGGCTGTGAATTGGCACGTAGAACAAGGTGCCAATGATGGCGTTGCTTTTCGCGTCCAGCATTACGGTCCGGTGTTCACTCATGCCCAATCGTGACGATTGTCGGATGGTGACAGCCAGCCAGTCGCTGGACCAGCGGGAGTCTTTGCCCAGGAAGGATGGTCTGAGACCATAATCAGTCAGGAACTGCTTCTGTTCGCTGACCTCGCTCTTTAGGACTATGTCGCACTCGATCGGGTGAGCGAATGCCAAACGAGCAATCTTCATGAAATCGTTCGTCGCCCACGTTTCCGGCTCCTTGGGCAGTTGCGAGCGCCATTGCGCCTGGTTCCGGTTCGTGGCCACTGCGGTGCCAAGAATCCAAGGGCAATTGATGGAAAGACCGTTCTCATAGCACCAACGAGCAAAAACCTGGTTGCGGCTCTCACCGCTCAACATGAGGTAATCCCGCAAGTTCTGCAGCAGCATCTCGCTCTTCTCGAGACGGGCATCGAGTTGAGCCGTAGTCTCCGCGACGCCGCATGGCCAGTCGCTGTCGGTCCATTTCGACCGCTTCGCGGTGCAACTGCCACGCCAGCGTGGCGGTCGCGGCCAGCCCTGCCACGAGCGTCAACCACGCCGCTTGGGGGTGGCGGAAAAGGCGGTGTACTCCAAAAGCCATCGCCTCAGTTCTACGGAAACGGACCGGGGCAAGTCGAAACTATTCCGCGCCGCAGGTAGGAGGCATTTACCTCTAAGGTGGAAGGCATTTACCTCTCTATGCAATTCATACGATTTCATTCTCAATAGCATCCTCGATGCGCAATCACCACGGATCCTATGAATAAAACAATCGCAGCCAAAACGGTCTTGCTCGCGTGCTTTATCGGCTTGGCGAGCTTATCCACCCACGCGCAGCCCCAAGCCAGCGGGCAACCACAATCTCCCATCCCGATGGATCAATTGGGTGCCGTGGCGGGCAAGCAATATCAGGGGGATGGCCTGGCCATCTGCACCACGCCAAACGGTGCGCGCCTGCACTGCGTGTTTCAGCGACTTGAGGGTGAAGCGACCACCAACGGACTCTGGCTGCGTTCCACCGCGGAGGGCTCGAATAGCGAACGCTTGCGCGTGGTGGCGGTCGAGGTCGGGCGCGTTACTCCGTGCGCGTCCGAATTGTCGTGCTGTAGCGCAGACTGGGAGTCTGCTGTGTCGCGGATTGGCAATCCGCAGCCGACTGCCAGTCGGCGAAACAGCAGGTTGCCAACCTGCGCTACGAGCGAAGCTGTCCCGGCACTTGCTTCCGCTGGCATCGTGAACGTGGCAGACAATTCTGCCCGATTCATCCGGGACGGGCTGATCGAGGAATACTCCGTGAGCATGGACGGAGTGCGCCAGGATTTCATCATTCAGCAACGGCCTCCGGGCGACGGGGAACTGCGCGTGGAATTGGACGTAACCGGTGCCACAGCCGACCCGTTGGTGAATGGTGCGCGGCTCACGTTAAACGGCTCGGGGCGCAAACTGGCCTGGCGCAAACTGGCCTACACCCGACTGCACGTCACCGACACGAGCGGACGTGAATTAGCTGCGCGGATCGAAGCAACCAGCGCGAGCCGGCTGGCCGTGATCGTGGACGATATATCCGCCGTTTATCCCGTGCGTATTGATCCGACTTTCAGTGACGAGAACTGGATCAGCATGGGAGGTATTCCCGGCGCGGACAGTCAGGTGCTTGCGCTGGCGCTGGCGGGTAGCGACGTGTATGTGGGAGGACGGTTCACCAACGCGGGCGGAGTCGTAGCCAATCGAATTGCCAAATGGAACGGGAGCAGTTGGTCGGCGCTGGGTTCGGGGATGATTACCACCGTACGTGCTCTGGCAGTATCGGGCAACGACTTGTATGTGGGCGGCGACTTCACGACGGCGACCAATACTGACGGCGTTGCGGTTACAGTGAATCGGATCGCCAAATGGAACGGGAGCAGTTGGTCGGCGCTGGGTTCAGGGCTAAACGGCGCTGTGTATGCGCTGGCGGTGTCGAGCAGTGACCTATATGCGGGCGGTGTGTTCACGACGGCGACCAACAGTGGTGGCGTAGCGATCAACACCTATCGGATTGCCAAATGGAATGGGAGCAGTTGGTCGGCGCTGGGTTCGGGGCTCAACAACATTGTGCAAGCCATTGCGGTATCAGGCAGCGACCTTTATGCAGGGGGCGGCTTCACGACAGCGACCAATAGTGGTGGCGTGGCGCTTACAGTTAATCGGATCGCCAAATGGGACGGGAGCAGTTGGTCGGCACTGGGTGCGGGGATGAGCGCCTCCGTCATTACTCTGGTGATCTCGGGCAACGACCTGTATGTGGGCGGCGACTTCACGACTGCAACCAATAGTGACGGCGTAGCGGTCACCGCCAATCGGATCGCCAAATGGGATGGGAGCAGTTGGTCGGCACTGGGTTCGGGGCTGAACAGCTTTGTGACGGCGATGGCGGTATCGGGCAACGACCTGTATGCAGGCGGCTATTTTACGACGGCGACCAACAATGGTGGCGTATCGGTTACGGTCAATTATGTCGCCAAATGGAACGGGAGCAGTTGGTCGGCACTGGGTTCGGGGCTGAACAGCGTTTTGTCTGCGCTGGCGGTGTCGGGCAGCGACTTATTTGCGGGCGGCAACTTCACAGCGGCGAGCGGCCGAGCGGCCAGTCGGATCGCCAAATGGAACGGGAGCAGTTGGTCGGGACTGGATTCGAGGCTGAATAACGAGGTGTATGCCCTGGCGGTGGCAGGCAGCGACCTGTACGCGGGGGGCGCGTTCACGACGGCGGGTGGGAGCGCGGTCAATTACATCGCCAAATGGAACGGGAGCAGTTGGTCGGCGCTGGGTTTGGGGATGAATAGCTCTGTAGATGCGCTGGCGGTGTCGGGTAGCGACCTGTATGCGGGCGGCACCTTCACAAGAGCGACCAACAGTGGTGGCGTAGCGGTCACGGTCAACGGTATAGCCAAATGGAACGGGAACAGTTGGTCGGCGCTGGGTTCGGGGATGAACTACTACGTCCGTGTTCTGGCGGTGTCGGGGAGCGACCTGTATGCGGGCGGTGGGTTCACGACGGCGGGCGGAAAGGTTTCTGCGTACGTCGCCAAGGCGAATATCGGTGGAAATTCTTCCCCCGGTCAATTCGGCAGCATGGTCTTTTCCCCCGCCACCGGATTCAGTTTCACTTTCAGCGGCGGTAGCGTCGGTCAGCCTTACCGCATCCAAACCTCGCCATCGCTGGCGGCCGGCCCTTGGACCGATTTCACGAACTTCACCTACGCCGGACCCATCGTCATCACCGACGCGAACGCAGTCACCGGCACGAACAAATTCTCTCGCGCCGTCACGCCTTGATCCGGGCAGTTAACGCAAAGCCGCCAAGCAGCAAAGGCGCAAATAGATTCCGCGTTGCAGCACCGTCGGTGCGACATCTTTGTAGATTGCCAACCCAACACCACCACAAGCTCCATCGGAGCGGCATATTCCGCCCTCGCGACACGATGTCGCCACTGAACGGGTCTTGGTTCGTTCAATGATGGTCAGATTACAAATGTGCCAGCCCTGACGGGCTTCCTTTGCGTCTCGGCGTCTTTGCGCCTTTGCGTTGAACTCCGACTGGCTCAATACCTCGGCACTTTGGAATCAATCTCCTCGCTCCAGGCGGTGATGCCACCTTTGACGCTCTTGAGATATTTGAATCCTTGCTCGCGCAGAAACGCCAACGCCTTGAGCGAGCGAACGCCGGCTTTGCAATGCAGGTAATACTGCTGGTTTGGATCGAGTTCGGTGAACCGTGACTCGATCTGGCTTAACGGCAGCAACGGCACGCCGTCCACATGAGAGATCTCATATTCGTCCGGCTCGCGCACGTCCACGACCTTGATGCCGAGGTCCGGATTATCCAACGCGCGCTTCATTTCCTGGACAGTGACTTCGTCAGGATTCGTTGTCGGCTCCGGTTCGGGCGCGATGCCACAGAACATTTCGTAGTCAATCAACTCCGTGATGGTCGGGTGATCGCCGCACACGGGACATTGCGGGTCGCGACGCAATTTCAATTCGCGAAACCTCATGTCAAGTGCGTCAAACAACAGCAGGCGGCCGACGAGCGAATCGCCTTTCCCGAGCGCGAGCTTAAGAATTTCCGTGGCTTGAATGCAACCGATGATGCCGGGCAACACACCCAGCACGCCGCCTTCCGCGCAACTCGGCACCATCCCAGGCGGCGGCGGTTCGGGATACAGACACCGATAGCACGGCCCGCCCAGATGCGGCGCGAACACGCTCGCCTGCCCCTCGAAGCGGAAGATCGAGCCATAGACGTTCGGCTTCTTGAGCAGCACGCAGGCGTCGTTGGTCAGGTAGCGCGTCGGGAAATTGTCCGTGCCGTCCACCACGATGTCGTAGGGGCGGATGAGATCGAACGCGTTCTCCGACGAGATGCGCGTGTTGTGGAGGACCACCTCGCAATGCGGATTGATGCCCGCGATGGTTTCTTTGGCCGACTGCGCCTTGGGCCTGCCCACGTCTGCGTCCGTGTGCAGAATCTGTCGCTGCAGGTTCGAGAAATCCACCGTGTCAAAATCTACGATGCCGAGTTTGCCTATGCCCGCGGCGGCGAGATACATCGCGATGGGCGACCCCAGCCCGCCCGCGCCGATGCACAGGACGCTGGTGGCCTTGATGCGTTTTTGCCCGGCCAAGCCGACTTCCGGCAGAATCAAATGCCGCGAGTAACGGCGGATTTCGTCATTGTTCAATTGCATAATCAATCGAAACGGATTCGAGCGTGTCAGGGTAGAACGAACAGGGAATAAATCAAGCCGGGCAATT
>CAZNOE010000458.1:0-5324 GCA_964574525.1 uncultured Bifidobacteriaceae bacterium | reverse complement strand
GACCCTATCGCGCAGGAAATGCTGGAAGCCGAGGACTTCCATTGGCTCGGACAGGAATTGCGCAACCTCGGCGTGCCGCTGTTCAGCCTGCTCGAAGGCGGTTACAGCGATGATCTGCCTGAATTGATTTTTGCTTATCTCAAAGGATTGAAAGGAATGTGAAAACACCATCGAACGAACCCCCCTCCCCCTCCCAGGAAGGGAGCAAGCCATCGCACGCGCGCCGACAGTTCCCCTCCTGGGAGGGGTGAGGGGTGGGTGGTCTTATGCGGCCCGGACACAGAGCAATCAGGGTTTGGACCGTGACTTTGCCCTTCGCCATTTTTGCCGGCTGCACTACTTTGCGACATGGACAGCCGTTGACCCACCCTTCAACGCAACATGTCGCCATGAAAGTGCCTTTCAAAATCGGCAACGCCATCGTGACTGCCGAAATTTTTCAGCGCGGCAAGCCCGGCCCCACGATGATCAACGTCCACGATGATGAAAATACCTCGGTCGCCGCCGGCAAAATCATCATCGAACAATCCGGGGGCCGGCTCATCGAACTCTCGCATGGCGGCCAGCGGCTCGTCACCTTCAGCCTCGACGGGCAGCGCTACAGCTTTGATCCCAATCGCATCTTCTCGGACGCCGGCATCCGCGCCACGCTGGAGAAACAAAGCGCCTGGTCCGAAGCCGCGCACCGCGCCGTCAAGCGATTCGCCACGCAATACCTCGAACACTTCGCCCTCGACCGCGAGGCGGCCATCATCGCCTTGCATAACAATACCGAGGGAGCATTGTCCATTGCGAGCTATCGTCCGGACGCCGAACACGCGGCGACGGCAAAGGCGGCCCATATCGCGACCAGTCGCAGCCCCGACGATTTCTTCTACGTCACGGACCAGCGCTTCTTCGATTACCTCAAACAGCGCGAATTCAACGTGACGTTGCAGGACAACGCCGACGTTCCCGACGACGGGTCACTCTCGGTTTACTTTGGCCGCAAAGAAATTCCCTACGTCAACATCGAAGCCGAGATGTCCCATCTCAACGCCCAGATTGAAATGGTGCGCGCCGCGCGGGAGATGCTGGAAGAGTTTGGGTTGGCGAAGCGAAAGTAAGTTCGGTTCCTCGGGTCTCTCCGAAATTCTTCGTCCTTTTGGCTTCTGTTTTTCGCATTGCGTGATAGACAGTCGAATATTCCATGACCGAGCAACCGCATCGGGAAGTGGCCGTGCTGAATGCGGCCCTGGAACTCCGCCCGGCGGAGCGCGCCGCCTATCTCGACCAAGTCTGCGCGGGTGACGCGGCTCTGCGCCAACAGGTCGAGGCGCTGCTCCAAGCGCACGAGCAAGCCGAGGATTTTCTGGAAGCACCGCCCGCCGGTTTCCACTTCAAGCGAACCACGCCGGTGAACAATGCCCTTACCGAAAGGCCCGGCGACAAGATTGGCCGCTACAAACTGCTCCAGCAAATCGGGGAAGGCGGCTGCGGCGTGGTCTATATGGCCGAACAGGAGGAACCCGTTCGCCGCCGCGTGGCGTTGAAGGTCATCAAGCTCGGCATGGACACTAAACAGGTCATCGCCCGCTTCGAAGCCGAACGCCAGGCACTGGCGCTGATGGATCATCCGAATATCGCCAAAGTGCTGGATGCCGGCGCCACTGAAACAGGCCGCCCTTACTTCGTCATGGAACTGGTGCGCGGCGTGAAGATCACTGACTTCTGCGACGAGAACAAAGTTTCCACCGAGGACCGGCTCAAGCTGTTCATCCAGATTTGCCAGGCCATCCAGCACGCGCACCAAAAGGGCGTCATTCACCGCGACATCAAGCCCTCGAACATCCTCGTCACCATCAACGACGGCGTGCCCGTTCCCAAGGTGATTGACTTCGGCATCGCCAAGGCGACGGCGGGACGGCTGACCAACCAGACGCTCTTCACCGCGTTCGAGCAATTCCTCGGCACGCCGGCCTACATGAGTCCCGAGCAAGCGGTGATGACCAGCCTGGACATTGACACGCGCAGTGACATCTACAGCCTGGGCGTGCTGCTCTACGAATTGCTCACGGGCGGCACGCCGTTCGATCAAAAGGAGCTGCTCGCTGCCGGCCTGGACGAGATGCGCCGGACCATTCGCGAAGTCGAGCCGGTCAAACCGAGCACGCGGCTCACGCAGGAACTCGCCGCAATTGCAGCGCGCGAGCCAGCGAAAGTGAGAAAGTGGGAAAGTGAGAAAGTGGGAGAAGACGCACATCTGAAAGCTGATTCCCACTCACCCACTTTCTCACCTGCTCACTTTCGATCTCGCCTACGCCTCGATCCCCACGAACTCCACCGGCTCATCCCGCTCCTGCGCGGCGACCTGGACTGGATCGTGATGAAGTGCCTGGAGAAGGACCGCGCACGGAGATATGAAACTGCGAATGGCCTGGCAGCCGATGTAAACCGCCACCTGAACAGTGAACCCATCGTCGCCCGTCCACCGAGCGGGCTTTACCGTTTCCAGAAACTGGTGCAGCGAAACCGATTTGCTTTTGCCGCTGTCGGCGCCGTGGTGATGACAATCTTGTTGGCCCTGGTCGTCCTCGCCGTCAGCAATCTCCGCATCACACGTGAGCGAAATCAAAAGCAGATCGCGCTCGGGGAAAAAGTTGCCGCCCTGGCCACAGCCGAAGCCAGCGAACAACGCGCGCGGGACGGACTCTTTGCCGCGTTGAAAAGCCAGGCTCAGGTCCGGCGCTTCAGCCGGCAGATGGGCCAGCGTCTCGACAGTCTGGAGGCCGTAGCCGAAGCCAGCCGCATTCGTCATGATCCGTCTCTCGCTGACGACGCCGTAGCGGCAATGGCATTGGCCGACATTCGTCTCGGACCAGTCAGGAAGTCTGGCGGCAACAATTCGTTCGCACTGGCCTTTGACGCCTCGTTCGAGCGCTGCGCTTTTCTGGATGACCAGGGACTCATCACCGTGCGGAGCGTGCTTGACGATCGGGAATTGCAGCGACTGACGGTGACCGCGCCCGCTGGCTCGGATCCGGGGCAACACTCGCTGTCGTTCAGTCCCGACGGGCAGTTGCTGGGTTATGTCCGATCGGGGAGTCGCCCCTACGTGTGGCGGATGGCCGACGCCCAGGAAATCCTCCACGACCCGCCGCGGGATGGTTCGCAGGTGGTTTTCAGTCAGGACAGCCGCCAGTTGCTTCTGGATGACAACCATTGGATTCTGAGTTTCGACCCGGTGACGGGCCGTGAACGCCGCCGTTGGCGGGCGAACGACACCGTATCCGTGCTGGCCTTTGCCCCGGACAACCGCAGGTTTGCCGCGAGTTACGTCAATCACGAAACCGTTTCTGTGTTCGACCTGTTCACTGCGGACAAGCTGGCTGACCTGCCGGTCCGGCCTGGCCTGGCCCACACGCTTTGCTGGCATCCCGACGGACAGCATCTGGCGATGGGCGGCACGGATCCAACAATTCAAATCTGGAATCTGGAGCGCCGGCGCAAAGTGGCAACCTTGACCGGACACTCACCAGTGATCACCGACCTGGCGTTTCATCCCGGCGGCAACCTCCTGGCATCTGGATCGTGGGACGGAACGGTGCGCTTGTGGGAAACGGCCAGCGCGCGGCAGATCATGCAGCTTCCGATCTCCGGCGCTTTGCAGTTCGGTGCGGATGCCCGATGGCTTGGCGTCATCCACCGCGCGGGAGATCAGGTGCAGCTCCTGGAAGTCACGCCGCCACGCGAATGCCGCACGATTGTCAGCAGCCTGGGCGCAGGCCAGGGAGCATACCTCTGCTGCGCGGTCAGTCCCGACAATCAACTGCTCGCAGTTGGCATGGCTGACGGCGTGCGATTGTGGAATGTCTTCTCCCATCGCGAACTGGCGCTTCTGGAGATTGGCAGCACACTTTCAGTTGCCTTCACGGCCGACAGCCGGGCGCTGTTCACTTGCGGCACCAATGGCGTGAAGCATTGGCCAATCGTGCCAGCCGGCGCCGATGCCACCGAATTGAGCCTTGGCCCGCCGCAAAATCTCCGGCTGCCGTTCCGGCCGCATCGGCTTGCGCTGAACCGCGACGGCCGGACTCTTGGCGTCATGAGTGAAGCGGATGGCCAGGCCGCTGTGTTGGATTTGGAGACAGCCGGTGTGCGCGGCCCGCTTATGATGCACTCCAATGTTTCTTTTGTCGCGCTCAGCCCGGATGCGCTCTGGCTGGCCACGAGTGGCTGGCATTCGGATCGCGTTCGACTCTGGGACGCCCAAACGGGCAAATTGACCTGGGAAAAAGTCGTGGGCAATATTTGCATGGTCTTCTTCACGCCCGATAGCCGCCAATTGATCATCGCCAAGGGAGGCGAGTTCACTTTCTTCGACTTCAATACCTTCGACCTCAGCCTTCGCCTGCCCCGGGAGCCCGGCCTGTACCCGGGCGACATCGCTTTCACCGCGGATGGCAAACTGATGGCAATGGAGATGTCGCCCGCCGTGATTCATCTAAAGGAAGTGGCAACCGGCAAAACGATCGCAAAACTCGAGGACCCTTTTGCCGACCGCTCGACCTGGATGACGTTCACCCCGGATGCCGCCAAGCTGATCGTCGTGGCGACCTATGCCGACGCGGTCCACGTCTGGGATTTGCGCGCCATCCGCTCTCGTTTGAAGGGGATGGGTCTGGACTGGGATTGGCCGGAGTTGCCGCCGGTAAAGGAATCCCCCGTATCTGCCAGGAGTCGCCCGTTAAAGGTTGAGGTCATCAGCACCGATGCGCGCTGACGCAGTGGCCCTGCGTCGAGTCACGCTCCTGTTTTTCAGCTAGTTCCCATCAGCGAAGCTCAATCCGCTTCGGGAACTGGGTACATATCTGCGAAGCCCGCAGGGACCGCGCGCCTCTTGTTGCGCCGAAGAAGCTCATCGCGCCGGACTCGGCGCAGGTCCAGACCTCTTTTGCACCGGCGTCGAAGTAGAGCGCCGTCTTCTCCTGAATCTCTGCCTCGGTGTTGCTGGGCGAGATCACTTCCACGCAAATCTCCGGCGCTTGCGGAAAACAGACGCGGCGGCCGAGCTGGTTCATCTGCGCCGGTGACGCCCAAGCCACATCGGCGGCCTTGACGCCATCGGCGGTTGAGATCGGGCACTCGGTGATCACGCGGCCATTGTCCATCAAGCTGCGGAGTAGATAAGCAATCTCCGATTGAAAGCTTCCGTGAGACGGGGCGGGAGGAGGACTCATAATGATGTGACCGTGCCGGTCGGTTTCAACGCGGCCCTCGAACCTGGCCAGTTCCGGGTCGGCCAGCAATTCGGCCCAGCGGCGCAGATTGAATACCGTCTGCGC
>CAZNOE010000457.1:0-5326 GCA_964574525.1 uncultured Bifidobacteriaceae bacterium | reverse complement strand
CGGATTTCCTGCGCGCCATCCGGCTGGGTGTTGAATGGGCCATCGAGCATCGTGCCGTGTTTGACTTGCTGTGCCATCCCTCGGTGCTTTACCCGAACGATCCCGAGTTTCGCGTCGTTGAACTGGTTTGCGATCTGGTCAAACAGGCCGGTGACCGCGCCGAGATCGTCAGTTTGGCGACAATCGCCCGGCGGGCTGACTCCTCGGCTTTGCCCAGGCGAACACGCAATTGAGTCCATGCAGTGGAACGTGTCATTCGTTTTGACGACATGTCCTGCTGCGTGAGCGCCGCTAACGTTTCAGCAACGGTTCGCGGTCGAAGAAAATGTTTCGGGGGACAAGCTCGTAACAGCGTCAAAAAATGTTCGCAGCAAAAACGATTATCCGCCTGCTGCTGGTGGGTTGCTTTCCGTTGTTGGCGCCCGGCTGCGGGAAGAAAACTGAATCGCCCGGCGGCGTTGCATCCTCGGACTCAACTGCGCCCGCAATCTCCGGCGTGGAATCCGGCGAGGCGGCGTTGAAGGTCGTGCTTGATGAGTTGACTCAGGCTGTGCGCAAATACAGTGTTGAACAAAAGCGCGTGCCGAAGCAACTTAGCGAAGTGGTGGCGGCAGGTTATGTCAAGAACATGCCCGCCCCGCCGCCCGGCAAGAAATTCGAGATTGACCCAAAAACGAAGCAGGTTGTTCTGATGAAGCAATAGCGCGCCGAAAAGTTTATATGCACAGGAATCGCCGAGTCGCCGTCCCATCTTCCCAGCGGGCGTTCACGCTGATCGAACTTCTCGTCGTCATAGCCATCATCGCCATCCTGGCCGCGATGCTGCTTCCCGCACTGGCGGGCGCCAGGTCCAGGGCCTGGCGAATACAGTGCACGTCCCAGATGAGACAACTGATGCTGGGCTTCAACATGTTTGTCAGCGATCACAACGACCAATACCCACCGGCTGCTTATCGGACAGGGGATTACCAATATCAGTTGTCGTGGGATGATTACATTCACCGTAACATCGGCGGCACGGACAGCGACGCGGACTTGCTGGTGGGGATTACCGGAGCCATCACGGACCCGAAATTCACGCCGAAAGTTCTGAAATGCCCGGCTGACCGGATTGAGATCAGCATTGATTACGTCCGCGATTTCGCCGCGCGAAGAACCTATGCCATGAACTATGCCGGCATCCAGGACGTGCTTGGTGGACAACCGTTGCCGCCCGCGGTGAAGGGCGTTGGGGTTTACATTTCCAAGAACGACGGCTCCTTGCCACCTTGGGATCCTCCGGGCTACAAAGCGAGCGTGGTGAAGGACCCGGCGGGAACGATCCAACTCGCGGAACTGCCCAACGGCCGAAACGCAGCCGGGAATGACTGGCCTTCCTTTTGCGGCGGGCCGACGTACAATGGCGGCAGCGGGCTTACTCCAGATTGTTTCCAAATCGCATCGTCGCAGTGGAATTATGGCGGGGCCGCTTACGGGATTCACGCCAAGCGATTCAATTATCTCTTTCACGATGGCCATGTGTCCGTCCATAAGATCACTGACACAGTCGGCAAGGGTAACACGAACGCTCCCCTGGGGATGTGGACGCTCACGCCGAATGACTGATTCGGCGGGTTTTGCGTTAGCCATGTGAACTGGTGATTCTCCACCAACGCGGCACAATTGAAAAAAGACCCGCTTGACGCCTGTGCCGGGGAGGCATTTATTACCCGACTATGAACCCAAAACGAGAGCGATCATCTCTCAACAACTCGGTCTCAAAATACAGATTCCTGTCACTGGCTCCCTTCGCGTTGGCTAGCCTTTGGTCTCTGTCGCCATTTGACGCGCACGCTCAGGCCCCAAGCACGCTCTACACTTGGGCCGGCACCGGCAACGTGCAGCAATGGGTGAAGAATTTTGGTGGCAATACCGTTGTGTTGGACAATTCGATTGCCGGGGAGTTAACGGTGACGGAAACCGGAGGTGCGGGTGGGGACGTGGCGATCAGCGATGGTGCCAACCGGGTCCGCGAGTCTTCAACGGCGGCGAGTGGTGGAACGGATCTCAGCGGTTTGGATTACCTTGAATTCGACATTGGACATAATGGCGCGGGCAGCATCAACGTGCAGTTCTTTGTTCAGGCCTCGCCGAACTACTCATACGTGGCGCTCGGACCGGATGTAGCGGTGACCAACGGCGTGAACACTTATCAATTCTCGCTCTCGGGGTTGACCCCGGAGCAGGCGGTTTACATTCGCACCATTGGTTTCAATGCGCGTGACCATGCGGCATTGGGAGACGTGGTGTGGACGCTCCGCGAGGTGCGCGCGGCTGGTACGGCGCTCACGACGCGGGAATTGATCAACCATGATGACGTCTTCATCGATGGCGGCCTGCAAGGCGCCATTGTTAACTTCGACAGGGGCGCTGTTCTGGGCAACACCGGTCAGGATCAAACCGGTCTTTCGCATAACCCGGCCGGTTCCGGTTCGTTGCAGTGGACGGATTTGGGCAACAGCAACGGCGCGGCGATCAGTTGGGGCAACGGGACGGCGTGGAACCCTGGCAGCGGTGGTAACACATTTTGGATTCGCCCGACCGACCTGTCGAATTACGACACGATGGTCATCCGCATGTCGGCCGCGGAAGTCACGCCAGGTGCGGGAGGCTCGCTCAATGTGCAGGGATTTTTCCAGGTGAACGGCTTCGGGCTTTACCAGTCACCCGGCACCAAGGCCCTGCCGATTGACGGACAATTCCATGATTTGGAGTTCCCGCTGGCCGGAATGTTGTTCATGAACGTCGTTGATCAGACCGGGATCAACCTGGGAAACCATCCGACTGACCTCGTAATTGACGTTGACTCGATACGCTTTTCAATCGCACCGCCGACAATCAAGTCCATCGAGAAATCAGGTCAGGACATCGTCCTTAAGTTCGACACTTCTCCGGGCCAGATATATTCCATTGAATACTTTTCGGACCTCAGTCCCGGCAGTCCAACCAACGTGGTTCGCGACAACATTCTCGGCGACGGTCTGGATGCAACAGTGACGGATACCAATGCCGTCATAAATGCAAACACCAGGTTTTATCGGGCTAACCAGTTGCCATGACCTCCGGCCCGGCGCGGTAAAATACTGGCGGCTTTTAGAACGGGCGCAGATTAAAAAAACGGCAAAAACTTGCTTGACGCCAAAACCTCGCAGGCATTTAACTCTCAAACATGAACCCGACTCCAAAGCAATCCTCCTGGAAAGGTATCGCGTCAAAAAGCAAATCCCTGTCACTGACTTTCCTGGCGCTGGTTTGTCTCTGGGGGCTGTCCCCATTTGACGGACGTGCGCAGACCCCCGGGGTCTTATACACATGGCCGTCTGGTGTGACGGATTGGTTTAGAAACTTCGGCGCCGCAAACACCAGTGGCACATTGGCCAATTCAGGCGGCGCATTGCAGATTGCTGAAACCAGCGCGACCGCTGGAGGAAGCCAGGCGTTTACTGATGGATTCAACACCATCCGGGATGCGTTCCCTTCCGGTTCCGCCGGTGGCCTTGATGTGACGGGCCTCAGTTCCCTCCAGTTTGATATAGGGCACAACGGCGTGGGAAATATCAACGTGCAATTTTTCACTCAAGCCACTCCTAGCAGCACCTTTGTCGCTTTGGGCCCGGACCTTGCCATTGCGCCGGGAATCAATACGTATTCGGTCCCGCTGACTGGCTTGACGGCCAACCAGATCACCTATATGCGGACAATTGGCATTAACATCCGCGATCACGCGGTCCAGGGAAACTTGACCTGGACCATTCAGGAAGTCCGCAGCGCGGGGACGCCGTTGACGAGCCGCAGCATCGGAAGCCACGACGGTGGTCCGGCGAATTTCAATGGCGCGATCGTCAATTTTGATGGCGCCAGTGTACAGGGCAATACAGGCCAAAACAACAGCGGCTTGTCAGTGGTGGCCGGTGCGCTCCATTGGATCGATGTCGCGGGAGGTGCAGGCGCGGCAATCGCGTATGGGAATGGCACGGAAGACAGCGCAGGGTCGTTCAACGCCCGTCCGGTGGATCTATCGAATTATGGCATTGCCACGGTACGCATGAAGGCTACAGGCGCCGACGCAACCGTGGGGGTGCAGTTTTACATGCAAACCGGGAGCGGGTTCACTTACCAATCACTGAATGATACATTGACGGTTGATGGTCAGTATCACGACCTCATCTTCTCACTGGCGGCAATCACGGGCAGGGATTTCGTGGATACGAGTGGCGTAAATCTGTTCGCTCACGCCAACGACCTCGTTATGGACATTGACAGCATTGTGTACTCCGTAGTTCCGGAGCCAACCTCGGTGACCCTCCTTGGGATGGCGATGATCGTCTATCTTGGATTGCGCCGAACGCGTTGGGCGAGGTAACCATAGGGTAAAGCTCCCATTCTTCGTGTCTCTACAGGATTAAGTGTCCAATCTGGGCACGCCGCAAGCGCGCAACGCCTCCCAACAAAATATTGCGGTTGGACGGCGGACAGAGCCAGTCGTGCCGGAGCCACACACTGGCATTTTGCTGTTCGGCGGAATCCTTGGACTTGGATTTGCCGCTCGTCGAAATAAACCGTCAGTGTGAATTACGCTTCGCACGCAGCCCAACGGCCGTGATCTGAACGGGTTTCTGTTTTTGTTTCGCAGCCTATCGAAAGGACGGGTCAGGACATCACGCTCAAGATTCTCACCTCGCCGGGCACGGCGGCGGCAGATCGGCACGCCCGAGCCCCAGCTAACGGACAAGAACACTGATCCCGCGCGCTCCACGTGAGCGGCGCCGCTTTTTATCGAAAGTCGAGTTGGGAATGGCCTTGCGTTGCGGTGTAGCCGGGCCGACGGTTTGGGTGTGAATGATCTGATGTTCAGCCTGCGCCATTTTCTTTTGTTCGCTACGGCGCTGTTAGTCCTCCTCTCCGAGACGACTTCGACTGCCGCGATCAAGTATGCCGGCGTCAATCTGAGTTGCGCCGAGTTCGGCCAGAACAATTTGCCTGGCACGTACAACACCCACTACACCTACCCCAATCAGAACGAGGTAAATTATTTCGGCAGCAAAGGCATGAACGTCGTCCGCCTGCCGTTTCGTTGGGAGCGCTTGCAGCAAGGCACGAACGCCGCGCTCAATGGGACGGAGCTGGCGCGTTTGCACGGTTTCGTCGCCGCCACGACGGCCAAGGGCATGTATGTGATTCTTGATCCACACAACTTCGCACGCTATTACCCGGACCCCGCCAACTTCCAAAGTTCCACCCAGGGATTGATCGGCAGCTATTACCCCAACTCGGTGTTCTCGAATTT